>NZ_WJIE01000021.1 GCF_009649845.1 Polyangium spumosum | reverse complement strand
GTACACCCGATGACTCGCGCTCCTCGCGTCCGCTACGCGCAACATGTCTTCGCGCCGCTCATGGGCTGGGATAACGATCGCGTGCGCCAAGCGCTCGAACGGCATGAAGCGGGAGACTTCCGCGAGTCGGCGGACCTCGCGGAAGCGCTTTTGACCGACGAGCGGCTCGATGGCGCTCTCCAGCAACGGATCGACGGGCTGCTCGCGCTGCCGCTCTCGTTCGAGGCCTCGACCGAGACGGCCAACACTGAGGCGGCGGAGCTCGCGCAACGGAAGGCGGCCGAGGTCTGGTGGCGTTTCTGTCCCGAGCCTGTCCTGCGTGACGTCCTGAAGTGGTTGATCATGCTCGGCGTCGCGGTCGTGCAACTGAATTGGACCGAGGAGCGGGGGCAATGGCTGCCGCTGCTCGAGGTCTGGCATCCGCGCGATCTGTGGTTCGAGGGGCACGAGGTTACCTACAAGGTCGGCACTCCGACCGAGCAGATCGCGATCGGCGCGGACCCGTACAAGTGGGCGATCTTCGCCTCGGGGAGCCAAACGCCTTGGATGAACGGCGCCGTCCGGCGGGTCGCGATGTACTACCTCGCGAAACAACAGATGTTCACGGATTGGGCCCATTATTCCGAGGTCTACGGGCATCCTACCCGGGTCGGGAAGTATCCCGCGGCCCTCGACGAGAGCGACGAGACGGCGCGGGAGCGCGATGCGTATCAGGACGCGCTCGTCAACGCGGGGAAATCGCCGGTGATCATGCTCCCGGTGGATATCGATAGCGAGGGGAAGGCGGCGGCGGGTTGGGAGTACGAGCTCGTCCAGGCGGACGGCGCGAGCGCGGTCGAGGTGTTCGAGCGCGGGATCCGGTACTGTGACAGCGCGGCGGCGATGGCGATCCTCCGGCAGACACTCACCATGGAACCTGCGCCGATCGGCTCGCATGCGCTGGGGAAGGTGCATAACGCGGTTCGTCACGAGGGGAAGCGGGCGGACACGGAAGGGCTCGCGACCACGGGGCATTTCGAGCTCCTCCGCCCGTGGGCGCTGTTCAACTTCGGGGACGAGCGGCTCGCGCCCTGGCCCAAGTGGGACACGAGGACGCCCGAGGAGCGGGAGGCGCAAGCCGAGGCCGAGGTGCTCGAGGCGCGGCGGCGGGCGGACGTGGCGAAAGCAGAGGCGGAGGCGAAACGAGCGACCGCGGACGCGAGCAAGGCGCAAGCGGCGGCGGAGGCCGAGACGATGAAGCTGCGCGCGGAGTCTCTCGGGACGCTCGCCGATGCGCTGACGAAGCTCGCGGCCGGGTCATGGGGCGAGCGGATCGACGTGGAGACGCTCTTCAAGGAGTTGGGGGTACCGCTGCGCCGTCCGGCGGAGTAGATGGGCAGGTGTTGAAAAATCGTTCTGACGAGCAAAAGGTGCTCGAAAGGAGATCATCGCGACCTGTTTAGACCCGAAGGGTGACAGCTACCTCGCTTTCGCCTCGTTGGGTGTATGGCTCGAAACGGTCGCGCAACACTCCGCCTCGTTGACCTCTCGGGGGATCCTCCCGGGGAAGTGCTTCTCTTCCGCGCGGGGGTAAACAAGTCGTACAAGGGCCTCCTCCTCTTCGACGAAGAAGCCGCGCGGCGCGTCCTCGCCGATTTCGAGGCGCACGGCGCCGAGCTCTTCTTTGATTTCGATCACGCTTCCCTCTTCGGCTTCTCGAAGGGCATGGGCGAGGCGGCGGCATGGTTCCGGCCCGAGGTACGCGAGGGCGCGCTCTGGGCCGTGGATGTCCGCTGGACCGAGGAGGCGGCCGAGAAGGTCCGCGCGCGAAAGTATCGCTACATCTCGCCCGCGGTCGATTACGAGCTCGATAGCAACCGGATCACGCGGCTGATCAACGTCGCGCTGACGAACCTGCCCGCTTCGCACGGGCTTCCGCCGCTGATGGCGGCTTCGCAGGGAGCAAAAGGCATGCTGGAAGGCGCGCTCGCGCATATCGCCTCGGCGCTCGGGCTCGATCCCGACGCGGCGAGCGAGGACGACGTGATCAAGGCATTTGACGATCACATGGCCGAGGAAGGCGGCGACGAGGGGGACGACGCGCTCAAGGATAGCGACGCGGCGGAGGCCCTCGCGCAGATCCGCACGCTCACCGGGAAGGCGACGGCGCGCGAGGCGCTCGCGGCGGCGGCCGAGGAGCTGCAAGCGGCGCGCGCGGCGGCAGTGGAAGACGAGATCGGCGCGCTCGTGGATCGAGGCGTCGCGGCGAAGCTGATCCCCGAGGCTGGGCGCGAGGCGTTCGTCAAGCTCGGCCGGAAGGATCTCGACGCCTTGCGGGAGCTCGTCGGGAGCACGGGCGAGGATCCCGAGCGCGAGAAGCCGAAAGGGGATCCCCCGCCGAAGGCCGATCCCCCGAAGAAACCCGCGGTGAAGCCCTCGCCTCCGGCGACGCGGTATCAGCAAGCGACGCTCGCGGCGCGCACGCGTCGGAATGGGGAGTTTGATCTCCAGGTGGCGAAAACGCTGCGGATCGATCCCGCTGCGATGGACGACGGCGACGATTGAAGGAGCTGGGGCATGGTCCGTGACGTCAAGCGATACGGGATCGGCGTCTGCGTCGAGAGGCTCGCGCCCGGCATGAAGGCCGGCGCGGTGATCGAGGAAGGCAATATCGTCTGCGTGGATGCCTCGGGCTACGCGCTCGAGGCGACCGAGGCGGCGGATCTCCGGCCGGTCGGGCGAGCCTGCGAGACCAAGGACAACAGCGCGGGCCAGGACGGCGCCGAGCGGATCAACTGCGAGCCGGGGACGTTCCTGCTCCAGAACTCGAGCGGGGCCGATGCGGTGACCATGGCCGATTTCCTGATGGACGTGTTCCTCGTGAATGGGGGGCGCGTCGCGAGGACGAGCGGCGGCGGGAAACGCTCGGTAGCGGGGAAGATGATGGGGCTCGACGGGGGCCGCGTCGCGGTTTCCATCGGTCCGCGATGACGCGAGGAAGGGCGTTCGATGATCATCACGCGTTCGAGCCTGCGGGCGATGTTCAAGGGCTTCCAAGTCCTCTTCAAAAGCGGGATGGGCATGGCGGAGCCGTGGGGCTCGAAGGTCGCCCGCACGCTCCCGAGCACGGGCGAGGAAGAGACTTACTCGTGGTTGACCGCGATCCCGGGCCTCCGGCATTGGGTGGGCCCGCGCGTGGTCGAAAACCTCCGCTCGCGGAGCTTCACGATCAAGAATAAGCCCTTCGAGAAAACTCTCGGGGTCGAGCGGGAGAAGATCGAAGACGACAAATACGGGATGTATGGCGATTATGCGAGCCTGCTCGGGCAGCAGGCCGCAAAGCATCCCGACGACTGCATCGCGCCGATCCTTCTGTACGGGGAGCAAGCGAGCTACCTCGATCCCCTCGTCGGGCCGGTGTCCCTCGTGGTCTACGATGGCCAGCCGGTCTTTTCCGAGGTGCATCCGGTCGATCAAGACGATCCCGATTCACCCGTCCAGGCGAATTATTACCCATCGGGGATGGCTCTCACGCCCGAGAATTACGAGATCGTCCGCGCGAACATGCGCTCGCTCGTCGACGTCAACGGGCGGCGGATCGGGATCAAGCCGGATACGCTGATCGTGAGCCCGCAGAAGGAGGGCGCGGCGAAGCGGATCGTGGAAGCCGAGACGATCGCCCGCGGCGGCGCGCAGGAGGACAACATCAATCAGTGGACGGCCGAGGTGCTCGTGATCGATGAGCTGAGCGATTCCCCCGGGGTCTGGTTCCTCGCCATGCTCAAGAATCAACTGATGCGGCCGATCATCTGGCAGGAACGGCAAAAGCCGCGGTTTCAGGCGCTCATGAACGGGAGCGAGTACGCGTTCGTCAATAATCAATACCTCGCGGGGGTCGACTGCCGGGGCAATGCCGCGCCGGCCGTCTGGCAGAGCATCGCGAAGTGTCGCCCGTAGGGCCGGAGGGAAGGACGATGATCATCGTAACGTGTGTTCCGCCTCCCGGATATGACGCCTATCGCTGCGGTTGGCGCGAGGAGGAGCGGGACGGGAAGAAGGTCCGGATCGGGCTCTGCTGGAAGGCCGGGGCAACCGAGCTCCCGGATGATGCGTTGACGCGCGAGCAAATCGAAATGCTGAAGCGTGATCCCGGGAAGCGGATCACGGTGCGGGAGCTGCCGGGCGTCGAGCAGGTGCGCGCGCCGAGGTCGAAGGAGCCGACCGAGGCGAAGGGCAAGGCGACGAAGGAGAGCGGCGAGGCGAAGGAGACGGGGGAGACGTGAGCACGTACGCCACGCTCGCGCAACTGTACGCGCTCGGCGTCAACAAGGAGGCGCTGGCTCGTGTACCCGTGGCGGATCAACTCGAGGGGCTCGAGGCGGCTTCGCGGAAGGTCGACACGTACCTCGCCGATCTCAACCCTCCGCTGGCGGTCTTCACGGGGGCGATCGTCGAAGCTACGGCGGCGCTCGCGGCCTATATGCTCATGTCCGCCTCGGGGTTCGATCCCGAGCACGATGATTCCAAGAATCTGCGGCAAAGGTACCTCGACCAAATCCACTGGCTCGAAGGGCTGGACGGCGGGAAGAAGCTGCCGGGCGTCATCGGGCAATCGGGCGCGAACGGCAAGCGGCTCGGGCCTCGGGTGCGCGCGGCGGAGCTGCGGGGCTGGGAACGCGGATGGCGAGGAGGGCGGCGGGCATGAAGCTGTCACGGGTCGCGGGGCGCGGGCTGGTCGAAATGGCCAAGGGGCTTCGAGGGCTCTCGAACGGCTCGCATCAAACCGAGGTGCAAAAGACCCTCGGCAAAGAGGCCGTCGAGCTCGTGCGGGATGGCATCGAGTCGGGCCGCTCGCCCGATGGGGACGCCTGGCCAAAGCGGGCGGCGGATGGCGCGCTCGCGCTACAGCCGCTCGCGGCGCACGTCGAGTATCGTCCGCTTCCGCCGAACCCCTTTGAATGCGCGGTCGAGGTGCGGGTGAATCACTGGACCGCGCATTTCGCGCAACGGGGGACGCTTCAGCATGGCGTCGTCCATAACCCCGAGCGGGCGCTCGTTCCCGATGGCCAACCCCCTCCGGGCTGGATTGCGCGCATCCGCGCGAGTGCGGGCGTCGCTTTCTCCGCGGCGGTGCGGCGCGCCGTCAAGGGGGAGTAATGGGCGGCTGGGACGAAACGAGCCTCGGGCGCTTCGCCAAGGAGCTCCATGCGAAAATGAACGTCGAGGGACTCGATCTGGCGATCGGAAAGGACGAGGGGCGCGGGCTCGCCTCGCCCGCGCGGCTGATCGTCTCGGTGCCGGAACATGAGGACCTCGAACCTCCGGCGCAGCAAGGCGGCGCGGGGAAACACGTCTGCGAGGACCGCGTGATCGAAGCGACGTTCACGATCTGGGGGAGCTCGCCCGTCGAGGCGGAAGGTGTCTACCTCCGCCTGTTGCAATCGGTGCGGGAGCTCGGGGTGAGCCGGCGTGCGCGCGGATATGGGCGCGTCCAGTGGATCGCGGGGGCCGGGCGCGCGGGTTCGGCAGGGGTCAAGGTGGTCGTTCCGATGTCGATCCGCCTCCCCGTGGTCGACGTCGATCTGCGGCATGCGCTGATCCTGAAAGCCTCGGTCGAGGGGGAGACGGCTGCGCCCGATGGCTCGAAACGTGAGGGGTTCTGATGCCGAGCGCTGAAATCACGTTCACGGAATTCGGGCCGGCGGGTGAACCGGCATCGGCTGCGCGGGTGGTCGCCAAGGTGGGCGTTTGCTCGGCGGGGTCGAAGAATACCGTTTATGCGTTCGATGTTCCCTCTCCGGTGGCGAAAGCGCTCGGCGAGGGGCCGCTCACGGAAGCCACGGCGCAGGCGGTGCGGGGCTCCAGGCAGCGCACGCTCGCGGTTCCCATCGAGGCGAGTATTCCGGGCGTCCTCGGGCCGCTCACGCAATCCGGGCCGGGGCCGGCGCTGCTTCTCTCGGGTGATCCGACCGATGCGGCGGCCGTGCGTGTGCGCATCACGAAGAGCGGGCCGCAAGGTGTCGGGCGGTTCCGCGTGTCGATTTCGGGGACGGCGGCGGGCGCGCAGGTGGTTCCGCGGTTCGGAACCGAGCTCGTGATTCCCTCGCGGAAGGCGGCCGAGGTGACGGGCACGCGGGATCTGTCGCGGCTCGGGTATGCAAAACCGGCCGTCGTCCGCGGGGACAAAGACCTCGGGGCCTCGGGCCTCTACGGGCCCGGGGGCTTGCTCGATGGGAAGAACATCGAGGCGAAGATCCACGGCGCCGAGGTGTCGTGTGTGCTCGAGGCGCCGAAGGACGGGGCCGCGCTGCTCGCGCAATTGGCGAACGCTTTTGGCTCGTGCGTGTTTTCGCTCGACGTGGGCGCGCGGCTCGTGTGGACCTCGAAGGCCATCGGGAAGGCGGCGACGATCGAGCTCCTCGGCGGCTCGGCGCTCGTCGTGCTCGGCCTGGTGGTCGGGTTGAAGCAAGGCGAGGCGGGGGACCTCGACGGGACAACGCTCGATTTGCAGGAAGACACGGGGGAGGCCCAAACCGTCGAATTCAAGGATCCGCCTGCCGATCCGGCGGCGGTCGTCGCGGTGCTCGGGAAGGCGAACAACGTGGCGGCGTCGCTCGTGGCTCCGGCGTCGAAGCTGCGGCTCGCGAGCAAGACGATCGGCGAGGGGTCGAGCCTCGCGATCCTCGGCGGGAGCGCGATCGAGTTGCTCGGCCTCCCAAAGGCGACGGCGAAGGGGCGCGAGGCGGACCATAAGATCCCGGGCGTCGGCGTGACGATCCAGTTTCCCGCGGCTGCGTTCGTCAAGGACACGGAATACGCGTTCGCCTGCAACGCGCCGGGGTTCTCGATCGAGGCCGTGATGGAGGCGATCAACAAGCTCGTCCACGTGAAGGCCGATTTCCGGCTCCTGCATGTCGTCGGCGAGCTCGCCGATGCTGCGGAAACGAGGGCGCTGGCGGAGGCCCTCGACACGAAGATCGCCGAGCTCGAAGCGCTCAAGCGGCCGATCGTCGCGATCCTCGGCGCGCCGCTCGGCGAGACGGACGAAGCGCTCGCGGAAGCCTTCGAGGGCTTCGTTTCGCGGCGCGTGTGCGTGTGCGCGCGGGGCGCGTGGCTCCGCGGTGGGACGCTGCAAGGGTCGTTCTTGCGGTCGCAATCGTGGGCGGCGGCGTACAAGGCGGCGGCGGTGCGGTTCTCGTCGGACCTCGGCAATCACGATGACGGGCCGTTGAAGGAGGTGGACGCGCTCCCGGTGGACGAGGGGCTCGCGACGGTGAAGCTCCGCGCGGCGCGCTTCACGGTCATGGATACGAGCGGGGGAAACGTGTACTTCGCTCGCGGTCTGACGATGGCGGACGAACGGAGCCGCTATCGGGATCTGAACGTGGCGCGCGTCATGATCGAGGCGTATCTCGCGGCGCAGCCGGTGCTCGATAACGAGATCAACAACGATCCGCCGCTGAACGAGGACGGGACGCTCGAAACGAATACCGCGGGGGCGATCGATCGAGCGGTAACGAATGCGCTGGCAAATGCGCTCATGCCCGACCACGCAAGCGCGGTCCGGGCGCGCGTCATCCGCACGGACAACATCTTTGAGACGAACCTCCTCCGGGCGCGGATGACCGTGGTCCCTCGGGGGCAAATCTACGGGGTCTCGGCCGAGCTCGGGCCGGGGCTCTTGACGGACAACGAGGAGGAGGGCGGCTGATATGGGCCATACGGTGACCACTCCGCGCGGGGAATTCGCTCATGATGATCTGACGATCACGGCGGTCCTCCACAACGGCAAGCGGCATACGTTCACCACGTGTTCGTCGATCACCTACGGAAATGGCCTGTCCTCGAGCACGGTCGGCGGGACGCAACCCGGACCGAAGGCGCACGGGGGCCGGAAGGCCGAGCCGAAATGCGAGATGGAGATTTCCCGGGGCGAGGAGGACGAGCTGCGCGGGAAGCAGGGGGACGGCTGGATTTATCGGACCGTGGATCTGCAAATCGTCTATTCGCTCCCGGGCCGGCCGGACATCATCGATCGCGTGGAGACGTGGCTGCCGCTGGGGGATGAAACGTCGTCGCAGGCGGGGGATCCCTCGATGACGAAGCTCGAAGGGAATTGCCTCAAGGTCGTAAAGAACGGGATCGATCCTTTCAAGAAACCGAGGAGCTGATCGAAATGCGAAAGCTGACGGATGAGGTGCGGGCGGAGCTGCGGCGAACCCATGGCGGGGAGCTGCGGCTGATCGAGGTCGAGGATCGCGAGGGCGCGGCCGTCGTGGTGAAGCCTCCGACGCGGAAGGCGTGGGCGGCGGCCTTCGATGGGCTCTCCAGGCCTGCCGGGCGCCCGGATGCGCTGCATAACCTGCTGATTGATTGCGTGGCCTGGCCCGATGCGGCAGAGCTCGCGAAGGTGCTCGAGGAAGTTCCGGCGATGTCTGAACTCGCCTGGCCCGTGCTGGCGGAGCTCGCCGGGGCGCCCGAGGACGAGCTGGAAACGATTCCGCTCGGGAAGCTCGGTTCCGACGACTGGATCACGCTCGCGGCGGCGGGCCTGGCGGAGGCGAAGTGCGCCGAGCTCGCGGCGGAGGCGCGCGGGCCCTCGCAACGCGTCGCGCTGCGGCTGCCGACGGGCTTGTGGTTGTTGAAGTGTCCGAGCTCCTCGCAATACACGGCGGCGCGACGGCTGACCGCACAAGGCAAGGTCTTCGAGGGGCTCTATCGGCTCTCCCTCAACGCGATCGAATGGCCGACGAGTGAAGCCGTGGCGGCCGTCTTCGAGCGTGCGCCGGGGCTCGCGAGTGCCGTCGGCGAGGTGGTGATGGATCTGGCCGGCGCGGGGGCAAAGCTTCGCGTGGGGGGGATCTAAGCCTGCTGCGACAGGCGCGAACGGATCCGGGCCTGGTCGCGGACGGGCTCCTCGAGCTGTGCGGCGTCGATGGCGACTCCGAACCGGCGCGCGCGGCGGCGCTCATGATTGCGGCGTTTCTCCAGTCGAACATCAAGTGGGCTGACTCATGACGGTCTCGGAAAAGCTCGTTCTGCGCGAAGATGTGGCGCGTCCCGCGGCGAAGGCGGCGGCGAGCGTGGAGCGGCTTGCGGGCGCGCTCGGCGAGCTCGGGGCCGTCGAGGTGGACGCGCAAGCGGCCGCAAAGATAGAGCGAACGGCGAAGGCCGCGGCGGCGGCGCAGGATCGCGCAACGGAGGCGGCGAAGCGGGCGGCGGCGGTTCGAGAGGGGGCGACAAAAACCGAGGCGAAGGCGCGCGAGGCAGCCGAACGCGTGGCGAATGCGACGCGGGAGGCCGAGGACAAGGCCGCGGCGACGGCGAAGAAAGCCGCGGCGCTGCGCGAGGAGGCAACGAAGGCCTCCGAAAAGGCGGAGGAAGCCGCGGCACGGGCGGCGCGGCTGCGGGAGACCGGGATCACGTCGGAGAAGGCAGACAGGGAAGCCGCGCGCGCGGCGGCCAAGGCGGCGCGCCTCCGGGCGAGCGCGGATCGGGCCGAGGAAGCGGCGCGAGAGGGCTCGGCGGCAGCGGCGCGGGCGCAGTCGTCCGCGGAGCGTCACGCGCAACGGCTCGGGGAGAAGGCCGCGAGGCAACGGATAGCGGCGGAGCGCGCGGAAGCGACGGCGAAGAAGCGCGCGGCTACCGCGGAGCGCGCGCAAAGCAACGCGAACAAGGCGAAAAGCAAGGCCGAGGAGGCCAGCGCGAAGCGCGTGGCCAAGGCCAAGAAAGACGC
Source organism: Polyangium spumosum (assembly GCF_009649845.1). Taxonomy (NCBI): domain Bacteria; kingdom Pseudomonadati; phylum Myxococcota; order Polyangiales; family Polyangiaceae; genus Polyangium; species Polyangium spumosum. The sequence continues at coordinate 115,011 of NZ_WJIE01000021.1, read as the reverse complement.
CGACAAGGCGGCAGCGCGGGAGGCCAAGAAGCTACCTCCGGGGATGAGCAAGACGGAGAAGCGCCTGCTGGATTCGATACACAAGTTCAATCCGGCGCAGGAACGGCGTGAGGCCATGCTGGAAAAGCAACTGCGCAAGATGCGGGAGGGGGCGCGCGTCGGCGTTGATGAGCCTTCCAAGGAGGGGGCCGGCGGCGGATGGGAGACGCTCAAGCAAGGCGCAAAGGCTGCGGCGCTCGCGGAAATCGCCTCGCGGGTCGCCTCGGCTGGGGCGCGCGCGGCGCTCGATTTGGGCTCGGCGGCTCTCGACGCGGCAGCATTTCGGGAGGATGCCACGCGGGCGCTCGGGGTCCTGTTGAAAAGCAAGAGCGCGGCGGACAATGCTCTGCGCATCGCCACGCAAACGGCTGATTTCATCGGGCAGGGGCGACGGGAAACGCTGGGTCAATTCGTGGATCTGCTCGGGAAGGGCTTCGATACCACGCAGGTCGATCGCATCGTCCGATCGATTGCGGACCTCGGCACGGTCAACCCAAGCGCGAACGTGGATGGCATCGTCCGCGCGATGGGGAAGATCAAGGCCCAGGGGTATCTGCAAGGGGACGAGCTCGCCATGCTCACCGAGGCCGGGCTCGCGGCGGACAAGGTGTATGGAAAGCTCGCCGAAAGACTCGGGAAGAGCCTCGAAGAAGTAAAACGGATGCAAGGTGCTGGAAAGCTCGGGGCGGCGGATACCATCGAGGCGATCCTCGCGGCGATCAACGAGCTCTCCGGCGGACGGGCGGCGGGGCTCGCGGCGCGTGCAAAGTCGCTCGAAGATATCACGGGGCTTCTCGGGCGGCTCCGCGCGATCCCCGGGAACCTGCTCATGGACCTCGACGTGACCCCGGGAATGCGGGCCTTCAAGTCGTTCGTGGGGGGCGTGCTTGATAGCCTCGATCCCTCGGGGCCGCGCTGGGGGAGGATCACGGGCGCGCTCGGGCGCGTGATCAACTCGGCGTTCGGTGGGCTCTTCAACGAGCAGGATCCCGGGAAGTTCATCGATCGCGTGGTCGCGAAGATGGAGCAAGCCGAGCCCATCATTTCGGCGGTCGTCTCGGGGTTCCGAACGGGGTTCGGCGGAGTCCTCGGCGTTTTCGAGAAGCTCGATTCACTCAGCGCGGGCCCGTTCGGCGAGCTGGCGAAGGTGCTCGGGATCGAGGATGTGCCGTGGATCGAGCTCGTGGCCAAGGGCGTGGGGCTCATCGCGGGCGTGGCCGGCGTGGCGCTCGGGGTGGTCGGGATTCTCGCGGGGAAGTGGGCCTCGTTCGTCGGCTCGATTTATGCGGGGGTCCTCGCGACGTACGGCGCGATCGTGACGTTCCTCGAATGGGTAGGGGATTCGTTCTCCGGCGAGGGCCTCGCCGAGGCTGGTGCTTCTGCGGGTACGGCGATCGTGGATGGCCTGGTCGGGAGCATTCGCGCCGGTGCGCTCGCGGTAGCCGCTGCGGTCAAGGCCATGGCCGGCGGGGCCATCTCCACGGCGAAGCGCACGCTCGGGATCGCGAGTCCCTCGCGCGTCTTCGAGGGGATCGGCTGGAACATGGCCGGCGGCGCCGAGGTGGGCATCACCGGCGGCGCGGGGCGCGTGGTCCGCGCGGCGGAAGCTATGGCGTTTGCGGCGACGCGGGCGGCAAACGACAACATCGTAACCCCCTCGAAGGCGGCTGGCGTCGGCGGCTCCGGGATCGCCTCGAGCTCGGGCGCGCGGGCCGGGCGCGGGGGCGTGTACAGCGGCGAGCGCGTGACGATCCATGTCGAGAAAATCGAAATCGTGATCCAGGGCAGCGCAACGGAGCGCGACGGGGAAGCCGTCGCCCGTGGGCTCTGGGCCGAGCTCCAACGTCTCGCCGAGGAGGCTGCCTGATGCCGATTCCCGCGCCGAGCGAAGACCCGGACGTCTGGGATACCGTGACCCTCGGGCCCGGCGATCTTCCGCCGAACCCTCGCGAGGGGACGGCAACGCTCAAGGTCCAGCCGAAAGCGAAGCTCGATACCAAGCGGAAGGGCGGCGCGTCGAAGCCGACCACGACAAATGCAGCGCGCGAGCTCGCCGAGGTCACGATCACGGTTCGTTTCACCGAGGCCCTATGGCCCGACATGGAGGCGGCGATCGAGCGGCTCCAACCGGGGAGCGGGCCGCACAAGATCGGGCATCCCAAATGCCGCCTCGCGAAGATCAACGCGGTTTCCATCGAGTCTTACGAGGGCCCGGATTGGGACGAGTTCCAGGTCGGGACAATCGTCTGGCATTGCAAGGAATGGGCGCCTCCGCCTCCGGCCGAGGTCGCTCCGAAGAAGCCGGACGCGGTAGAAACGCCGAGCACGGCCGTTCCATACGAAAACAAGCCGTGGCATGAGGTCAAGCCGGGGAGCACGGTTGCCCATAAGGGCATCGGGGCACTCTTCGCGACGGCGGCGGCGAAAGCCGTGGCGGGAGCGAACCGGCCGTGAGCCTCGTTCAGATCGGCGCGCTCGAAGTGATCTCGCTCCGGCTCTCGATGCCGCTCGCGGGGGCCTGGACCGCGGAGGTCGAGGTCGACACGGGCGAGCCTCTCGCGGGCTCGGTCGTGGTCGCTATGGGCGTGGAAGATGCTGCGCCGGTCGAGTTCTCGGGGACCGTCCTCGAAAGCCGCGCCTTCGAGGGGCGCGCGCGGGCCTTCATCGTTGGGGGGCGCGGCGGGCTACGGCGCGAGCTCCCCCCGCGGCAGTATCAACTGGCTCCGCCGCGCCTCGTCGTCTCGGCCATCCTTCGCGAGGCAGGCGAGGAAGCGGCCGAGCTCGAAGGGCTCGAAGGGCTGCCGCTGCTCGCGCGGTGGGTTCGGGCGCGCGCGCGGGCGGCGGAAGCGCTCAACGTGGTTTGTCGACGGGCGGGCGTCTCGTGGCGGGTTCGGCGGAACGGTACAATCCACGTCGGCGTGGAGACATGGCCCGCGTATCCCGGGCGGCCGTTCTGCGTCTCGGAAGACGGGGCGCATGCGCGGGCGGTGTACGCGCAAGAGGCGCCCGACATCGAGCCGGGGATGCTGCTCGAGGGGCGACGCGTTGGGCGCGTGGTTCACCACGTGAACGATGCCGGGGCCTTTCGGACCGAGGTCATCTTCGATGAGGGCGGGCCATGACTGCGACGCGTGAGAAGGAGATTTTGCGGCGAATCGTGGCGCAAGCGCTCCCGGTTCCGCTGCAATACCTGGCCGCGCATGATGCCACGGTCGTGGCACAAGGGACCGACGGGACGCTCGATCTGCGCCTCGATGCCGCGGACATGCCTGGTTTGTCGGGCGTCCCGATCTGGCTCGGTCTCCCGGGCGTGCGGGTCGAGGTGGCGAAGGGCGCCCGCGTGAAGGTCGGGTTCTCCGAAGGGGATCCGGCCAAGCCCTTCGCGGGGTTATGGGAGACGGATGCGGCCATGATCCGGATCGTCCTCGGCGGCGGAACGAAGGCCGTTGCACGGGTCGACGATTCCACGGATTCGGGGACGCTCGTCCTTCGCACGGTCACGGAGCCGGCGTCTCTCTGCACGGTCGAATGGAAGCCGCCCGGCTCGACGGTCGCGATCGTCCTCGGGACTCTCGGCGTCCAGGTCTCCGGGCCCTCGGTGGTCGAGATCCCGATCCGGGGCATCATTACAAGCGGGCTCGCCTCGCTGCTGGGATAGGCGGATGGCGCTCGACTATGGCGACGATCTAAGCACATTCGGTCCGGATGGATCGATCGATATCGATTTCGATTCGGTCGTCGAAGGACCGCGCGTCGTCCTCGAGGCCGTGGCGCGCCGATGGCTCATGAGCTCGGGCGCGCTCCCCTGGTCGCCCGCTGAAGGCGTCAACGTCCTCCGCATGATCAACGCGGATCCCTCGCCGACGGACCTCTATCGGCTCGGCGAGCTCCTCGAAGGCGAGGCGCTGCAGGAGCCGGGCGTCGTCGGGGCCTCGGTGCGCGCGGAGCTGCGGGGCGGCGTGCTCTTCATCGTGGGGCGCCTCGAGCTCGCCGAAGGGAGCTACCTCCTCACGGTCGAAACGGGCGAGGCGCGGCGCGTCCTCTTCCGCCCGCTCGGGGAGGCTGCCTGATGGGTGCTCCGTCGCTCGCGGCGCTGCTTCGCGCTCGCCGAAAGGATGTCATCTTCGAGGACCTCCTCGACAAGGCCCACGGTCTCGGGCTACGCGCGCGCGGCTGGGACTCGAAGCGGATCGGGCGCGTGCTCCTCGAAATCGAGGCGCAAACGGTCGAGGCGTGGGAGGCGGCGAGGATCGCAATCACGCGCGGCGGATACCTCGGCGACGACGAAAACGGGCCGTTCGGCGCGTGGCTCGACCTCGTCGCGCTCGGCTGGTTTCAAGAGCTGCGGCGCGAGGCTATCCCGACCGAGGGGCGGATGGTCCTCACGGAATTCGCCGACGACTCGCTGCACGTCATCCAACCGGGCGAGCTCGCGGCGGTCTTCGGGCCCGAGCTCGCCGAACCTCTCCGGTACGTGAACGTTGACGGCGGGACGCTGCCAAAGGGCGGAAGCCTGACGCTCACCTTTCGGGCCGAGGCGCCCGGCGCGCGGTACAACGTTCCTCCGTCGACCATTTCGTTTCTGAATACGCCGCTCCAAGGGGTCCGCATCTCGAATCCCGCCGATCCCGCGACGGGGACATGGATCACGCGGGCCGGCGCGGACGAAGAGAGCGATCCGAGCCTCCGCGCGAAGTGCCGGGACAAGTGGGGCTCCCTCGGCGCAGGTGGAAACCTCGCGGCCGTCCGCTATCGCATCCGCAAGGCGGCCGAGCTCTTCGGGCTCTCCGTCTCGCGGTTCCGGGTTCGTGACGATAACCCGAACGGGCCCGGGAGCGTGGACGTCTACCTCGCCAATCCGGCCGGGCCGGCGTCGGCGGCCGAGGTGAAGGCCGTTCGCAGCTACCTCGCGGGCCTGAAGGCCGTGGGGACGGGGCCGCTGCGGTGTTTCGCGGCAACGCTGCTCGAGGTGCCGATCGTCGCGGGACTGCGAAACCCGACGAATCCGCACGCGGTGGCGGAAGCGATCGGGCGGCTCGTCGCCCTGCAATCGGATTACCCTCTCGGCGAGGTCCTCTACCGCGCGCGGCTCATCGAAGAGCTCGTCGACGTCGCCAGCGGGACGGTGGATGTCCGGCTCGTGTCGCCTGCGCGGGACGTGCTTCCGAAGGCGACGGACGCGATCGTCTTCGTCCCTCAACTCACCTTGCTTTGATCGAACCGAGGACGCATGGCCGACGAGTTTCGAGAGCTACAGCGCGGCAACATTCCGGACGGGGGGCAATGGACCGACGCGGAATGGCTCCGCGGCCCGAACGCGCAAGCCTTCCTCGCTTTGCTCGGCGAGACGAAGGACGCCACGCTGGAGGAGCTGCGCGCCGCGATCAAGGCGCGCTGGCCTGGACTGGGGCCGCCCGATGCGCTGCGCTTGCAGGGGCAGGGCTTCGACGTCGAACGCTTCGAAGGGGAGACGGACGAAGCGTACCTCGCACGCCTGGAAAAGGCCTGGGAGACGCATCAAAGGGCGGGGACCGCGAGGGCCATCGAGGAAAGCCTGCGGGCCTTCGGGCTCCCGGATGTCCTGGTGATCGAGGATTGGCAAGGGCGCTTCGCTGAGGGGGCCTGGTATTCGCGTTTCTGGGTCGTCCTCGGCCCGGATTTCGGGAAGCTCGGGCTCGAGCCGCTGCGAATGCCCTTCCTGCTGGGGTATCCAACGCTCGGTAGCTCGGCGACCGTGGCACAAGTGCGGGCCATCAAGCGGCAAATCCTCAAGTGGAAGGACGCGCATGGCTACCCCGTCCACGTGATCCTTCGTTTCCGGGACGCTCCGATCCTCGGCCTCGGGCTCGAGCTCGGCTTCAAGCTCGGCGGGTCCGAAGGGAGCGGGGCGGCGTTCTGGCCGATCGGCGCGGCGAACATGCTCGGGGAAATGACGATGCCCTTCCGGCTCGGCGGCGGTTACGACATCGATGGAGGCGGTAATGGCTTATGATTTCATGGGTTCCCTCGTCTTCCATGCCTTCGTTCGCATGCTGAACGACGGGGAGCTCGTCAATCACGAATCCCTCTACCGTCTCGGCCTGGTCCGCCTCGCGGATCGGACGGCGTACCTCCTCGATGCGATCGGTCGAGCGCGCGCGGAGCTCGCCAGCGTGGCGAACGGGACGCGGGCTACGCTCCTCGGGTCGAAGCGGCTGTCCGTGTTCACGCAATATGACGCCGAGACGAACCCTACCGGCGAGCTCGGGCCGGGGGGGCTGCTCGACGGGAAGACCCTGCTCCTCGGCGAGGACTCGGGCCCGGCGGAGCTGGTCCAATTCGCGGCGCCGATGACATCAGCGGACATCGTGCAGCAGATCAAGGCGGGCGCACCCAAGAACAAGGACGCCGGGCTCGATGATGAATCACGGCTCGTGCTCATGTCGAAGACGTTGGGCGCGAGCTCGTCGCTCTCGGCGAGCGGAACGGCGGCGGCGATCCTCGGCCTCCCGAGCGGGACGGCGACGGGGACGGGGACGATCGATGATGGGGCGTCGCGGGTCGGCTTCTTCGAGCATGGCGCGATCCCGACGGGAAGCGTCCGCTCGGCCCTCGTCGGCCTGATACAGGCGGTGGACAAGCTCGGGAAGACGAAGGCGGCGCTCGCCGGGGACACGTTCACGGGGCCGGTTACGTTCGCGGGGCCGGTCACTTTCAAATCAGGAACGCAGGATACGATCTTCGCGAATGCGCCGAATGCGGACACGGTGCTCGATGCGAACACGGCAAACGTCTTCCTCCTGCCGATGCTGACGGGAGCACGGACCTACACGCTCGCGGAACCCTCGGGGGGCGCGAGGCGCGTCCGCGTCGTGCGGACCGCGATCTCGGGCTTCGGGGCGCTGTTCCGGCGGCAGGATAGCGCGATGGTCGGGTTTCCGCCGAACGGCCAAGCGTGGGCGGAGTTCACGCATTTCGATGATGGGACGGGGGCGAGGTGGCGGCCTACGGCTTGGGGTGGGAGCGTTTCGCAGGTGATCTGGTAGTCGGGGGACGGATCCTCCCACCTCGGGGGCATGCAGCGTCAGGGGCGGCGAGTGGTGGCTGGAGTTGAACGGTAAGGCGCCCTGGTGCATGATCGCGAACCTATGCCAACCGACATCGACCAGCGGCGACTCTATGAGCGCCCGGTACCTCGCAACGTCTTCGACTGGTTGGATCAGGTTCGCCAGCGACCCGGGATGTGGATACAAGACCGCTCGTTGCGCGAATTGGAGCGCCTTGTTTACGGCTACGGGATAGCCCTGGGCGTTCATCACGTAGACGAGGGCGTACCGGAGATGGGCGGCCACTTTTCATCCTGGTTGCGACTGCGGAAACGGTGGTCGATGTCCCTCGGATGGGCGCATGCAATCACCGAGCATTCAAAGGACCAAGAGCCGCTCGAAGTTTTCTTCGAGCTCATCGAAAAGTATCGGAAGCTGCGGCCTGCAACCCTCTGCTATGCGGGCCTCGCCGCACGTCACGCACCCACGGGCAAGCGAAGCGTCGTAGGTCACGATCGTTTGCTGCCGCCACCCCTGAGAATCGAAGTAGTCCAGTACAAGCCCGAGCCCCTGCACTTCCTGCGCTTCCGCTACCCCGAGGGGCACGAGAACGGGAGCATCCTCATCACCGGCCGTGGGGAGGAAGCGACGACCGAGGACGATGCGAAGCGCTGGGCGGAGGACGAATTCCAGATCGATCCGGCCGAGTGGATCGGCGTTCCGTGATCCAACCACACGCTCGATCCGGTCCGCTGGCGGTCGCGTGCCCTGCGATCACAACGGCGTGACCCAAAGCCGAAGCTCGCTCGGCGCGGGGTACTTCTGCGGCACGCGCGCGAGCTCGATCGGGAGCTGGGGCGCCTCCTCGGGCGCCTGCTCGAGGGCTCCCAGCGGCGCGCACAACTGGAACGCGAGCTTCAGGTAGCGGCGAAGAAGGAGCAGCGGCGGGAACTCGCCTCGTCGTTCGAGCCACGCGAGGGCATCACGCGCGCCCTTCGCGCTGTTGCACGATCGGCAAGCCCAGACGAGGTTATCGCCTGCGTCGGGGCCGCCTCGGCTGGTGGCGATCAAGTGATCGGTGGTCAGGTTCTCGCGGGCGCCGCAGTAGCAGCACGCGATCGGGAGAACGAGCTTCAAGCGCTCGTCATCGGCGAGCGGCCCGATGCTCATGGTCCCATCGCGAAGGCCTGCGTGGATCTTGGAACGGATCGCGTAGTGGCGCGGCGCGTACCTCGTCGCTCCCTCGACGAGCGCCGCGTGCGCCATGGCGAGGTTCGCATAGGACCAACGGAGCAGATCGCTCACGGTTCGTCGGGGTGCACCGGGCTCGGGGGGAGGCATCGGATCCCGGGTTGATTGCGATTTCCTGCGGGCGTCAAGGGAAATTTGCTCGCCCGCGAATCTCTCGAAGACCACGGGGCCCGCGAGCCCAGGATCCCGGGAAACCAGGCGCATCGGACGGTATATGTCCGATCGGGGGATTGCCTGATGGCCACCAACCCCCGTAGGATCCCCCTCGGTCGCCCGTTGGAAGCGAGGAGGCATGACGGCAAAAGGCTTGACTTCGGAACGAAATCCCTCGGAAGGCGAGGACGCACGCCTTTCCGCGGTGGGTCTCTCGGCTCCCAGCGCGGAAGAGCTCACGAACTACGCGCCGGATGGTATTCGTCGGGCGACGCTCCCGGACCTCCTGGTCCGCGGCCTCGCGCGAGGGGACGAGCATCCGATCGAGGGCGTCGTGGCGACGGTCGCGGATGAGCTCGAAGCGGCGGCGGTGATGATGGCGGACGGGAATCCCGCGCTCGGAACGCTGCTCGGCGGCTGGGCGGTCCGTCTGCGGGTCGGGGCGGAGCTGGTGCGGCGGTATCGGGAGGCGGCGACGTAGCGGCGGGATGGGGAGGGCAGCGGGTCATTTCTTCCCGCTGCTCTCCCGGGCCGCTTTCAAGACTTCGACGGTGACATTCAAGGCGAGCATGTGGATGGCCTCCATCGCGTGCGCCGCCTCCTCGGGCGTCAGCGCGTACCCCTGGAATAGGGGGCGGCCTTCCCGCATGTCGGCAGGCAGGCTATTCGCGTTGATGTAGATGCAGCCGTCCGAGCCGAACGCGAGCTCGGTCGGCAAAATGGCGTCCACGTCGTTGCTAGGCGTGTTTGGGGGTCGAACGCTCGGGTCCTGCATTGTCTGATCTCTCCTGTTATTGGGCGATGGTTACAGGTCTCGAAGGAGCTCCGCGTGCGTGAGCCGGCCTCGAACCGCGTTCGAAATTCCCCCGGCGACGACGGCCGGATCCTCGGTTTCTCGGGAAAGGAGCGTGATGATCCCCTCCTCCTCGAGCTGCTCGAGAGCGCGGGTCACCTCGGATCGAAGGGCCTCGGGCATGCGGGCCCGGATCCACGCAATGGGTACGGGCCCGTCGCTCGTGGCGCACATGCGTGACAGCGCGAAGTGCGCGAACCAGGTAAGGCGCTCCTGGGCTGGGTACGACTGGATCTCCTGAACCAGCCTGGAAACGTGAACGGCTGCGCGCACGTAGGCGGGCGAGATTCGAAAAAGGTTGTTGAGGAGGTGCTCTCCGAGGTCGTCCTGGCGGAGTGCTCCCCGATGAAGGGGCGGCGGCGGCGGGAGGAGCGTCCGCAATGGCGGCGGATCGAGCCTCTCGGCCAAGCGCTGGCCGAACCTCCGCAGGGCGCGCCACAAGGACACGGGGATCCAGAGCAAGAAACGCGCGGCGCGGCGAATGGGCGTATTCGGCGGGATACACGCCGGATCGAACAGGGTATCCCGATCGTCGCCCGGCGGCGTGCTCGCGCGAATGCCGGACGGCGGGGGCTCGGCGACTCGGGCCGCGACGAGCGTAGGTTCGGCGTCTTCGTCCGCGGCCTCGGCCGTGGCGAATGGATGGGTGGCCATGAATCCTCCCAGCGTGGGAGCCATGGCTTGACGCTGGATGTGCAACACACACTTGGCCCGCGAATGGAGCACACCCAGCGCCAAGCCACGACGTGGGGCGAAATGAGAAGTCGACGCTGAGGCGTCCGCGCTGGCCCTTTGGTCGCCCGTAAGTGGGAAGGGTTGCGCGCGGCGGCTTCGTCGTCGCGTCCTCAACCATGGAATGAGGTCGACGCGGCTCCGGCTCTCAACAAATCGTCATGCGAGGTGAAAAACGCCGGAGAGCTCGCCTACTCCCTCGGGCGGTTGGCCTCTTGCTCGGCGATCAGGGCGCCGAAGCCTCCCGTGGCGAGGGGACAAATCCGCTTCGCCTCCTCGTGGTCGCCTCGCTCCAGGGCGAGGTTGCACGCCTGAGCGACGAAGCGGGGCTTCGGGTTGATCTTCGGCTGGCCGGCCTCGGGCGCGGGGCTCGACGGGGGAGGGCACGACGGCGCGACAGGCTCCGGACAGACCGGCGGCGCGAGCTGCTCGAAGACGCCCGCGGGCATGGTGTCTGCGCTCGTCGCGGCGACGTTCAGGACAATCGGCGGGAGCTCGGCGAGCGTCATGGCGCGATGGAGGAGGAGGTAGACGACGATCGCGCCAGCGGCGGCTCCGCCGAGGAACGTCGGCACGTGGAGCCAGCCGCGGTGGTCCTTCTCGCGGCGCGGCTCGGTGGCGCTCGACCATGCCTCGCCCGCGCTCCCCTCGTGCCTGATGTCCTGCGAATGGAACGGAAGGACGAGAGGGCTCGTGATTCCGACGCGTTCGAGCTCGCGGCGAAGCGCGGCGAGCGCGGCGGCGAGCTCCCGGAAGACAGTCGCGGAGGAAACGCCGAAGCTCTCGGCGATCTCAGCCGCGGGCAACCCGTCGAGGTGCCTCGCGCGGACAAACTCTTGCTGTCGCGTCGGGAGCTTCGACAGGATGGCTTCGAGGGTCTTGATCTTCTGCCGCTCGTAAGCCTCTTGTTCGGGATCCGAAGGGCCCGCGTCTTCGAACTCGATCTCGATGAGCGGGGCCGCCTTGTTCCGCGTCTTGCCGCGCTCGCGGTACTCCGAGACGACGCTCCGCATGTTGAGGTGCAAGAGCCCGCCGAGCTTGTCCGTGATCTCCTTCCCCTCGAGCTGGTGAAGGGTCCGGACGTAGATGTCATGGGAGAGATCGGGCATGTCCTGCGCGGGGACGTGGCGGTTTCGGAGCCAGCGATCGATCTTGCGCTGGTACGTCGCGAGGAGCTGAAGGCGCTGGTTTCGATCCTCGTTCATGGGAAGACCTTCCGATCAAGGGACATGACAGCAAAGGGTGCGGGGCCCGAGGAGCTCGACGTCGCCGAGGAGCTCGCCCCCTTGGGCCTGGCAGGTTCCGGGGCGGTAGACGGGCGCGGTCGCGCTCTTCGCGCCGATGGCCTGGCCGGGCGTCGCGAGGTCGAGGCACGTGGGGCCGTCGGATGAGACGTCCTCCGTGACGATCGGGCTCGTGCATGCGGCGTCTGCATGAATGGCGAGCGACGAGACGCACGCGCTCCCGTCGGGCGCGCCGCACGTACAATCCGAGCATGCGCGGGTGTCCTCGAAATCTTCGTAAAAGACGAACCTTTCCGAGTACCCCTCGGCGGGGCAGTCGTGGATCCCGGTCCGCTGGACGCATTGCCGAAACCCCGCTGGCGCCTTGGGGACGCAGAGCTCGGCGGCGCTGCATCCGGCGTATCCGGTCGGGGTGATCCCTTCGCAAAGCCGGGCGAACGTTCCCCAGGATGGCGCATCGAAGGGGGCCGTCGAGGTGCCCGATGCGAAACACGCTTCGTCCGTGATCACGAGCGGCCCGATGGTCACGGACTGAACGCAGGGCGTGCTCGTGCCGCACGTCTCGGCGGGGATCGCGTTGTCCGCCGCGCAAGCTCCCTCCCAATACTTGGGGGGATCCGTGGGCGTCGTGGTGGCTCCCTCGGCGGAGGCGCAAGGCGCCGCGTGGGCGTCGATGCTCGAGGGGAGCGCGCAAGCTCCGTAGGAGGGGCCGCAAGTGCATTCCCCGCACGCGGCAGGGGGCACGATGGGGTCGCCATGCCAGACGAATTGCTCGACGGGCGCGGCGTCGGGGCACGGCGGCGCGGAAGTCTCGTCGGGGCCGATCCAGGCGAGGAGGGGAAACGAGAAGTCCCCCGGGCGAAGGGGAACGCAGTCCTCCTCGCAAACGAGCTCGCATCCGCCGTCCCCCCCGCTGGTACTTGGGCCCGCGTCGTCGTCGCCCGCGTCGTCGCCAGCATCGGAGCCGGCGTCGGCGTCGGCGTCCTCGGTCTCGTCGTAGAACTCGGCGACGTTTCGCGCATCGGGGCATCCCGACAAGAGCGACCCGAAAGCGAGTCCTAGCAGCGGCACGATCAAAGCGGATTTTCGCAAGCGGGGCGTCATGGGTACTCCAGTGTTACTCGCTCAATGCAATAGAAAACAGGGCTCCGAGGCTGAGACGCACGGGCGGCGCTCTCCACTCCTCTCGAGTCTGATCCGTGTCGGGGTTGACGGTCTCGAAGACCACGCTCCTCACGTCGGCGATCCCCTCACCGAAGAAGAGAAGCGAGTACCGCTCAGCGAAGCTCCATCGAGCCGCGAGGCGCGCACCGAAGCCCACCAACAAGCCATCGGAGAGGCTCAGCGATCCGGGCTGCTCGAGGTGAAACGTCATGCGGCCGATCGCAGCGGCGCCGCAAATGTCCACGATGCTGGCCCTCGCGCATGGCAGGATCGTTCCCGACCAGAAGGAGGTCCGCGCTGGGACGTCGCGGGGCCCGATGCCCGAGGCCGGCGTGGCGACTCCACGCATGTCCGCCGCGAGGGCGAACCTCGGCCATCGAACCTCCACCATGCCCTGGCCCCCCACGGCCACGCTTGGCAGGCCAAGCGGGGAGACGACGGGCCCGAGGGCTGCTGTCACCTGGAACGGCGTCCCCTCGGACGTCGTGCCGGCCGTCGGAGCCTGGGATCCCGGGGCGAGCGTGGCCAGGAACTGCGGCATGCGAACGGGCAGCGGGCGGATCTCCGGCCTGCCGACCTCGATCTCGGGGGGCGCCGCAAGCACGGGCGGAGGCGTCTCGCTCCCCCACGCGCGCGGGCCGAACGCGATCCGCACGACGGAAGCCACGTCGTAGGCGAGCTCGCGGCAAGTCCCCTGCTTATCCGTGCGGTAGTGCCACTCCCTCCCGTTGCCCGAAGGATCCGGGGCCGATAGCTCGGCCTCGAAGTCCCTCCCGACGCGGCGCACGTCGACACGAAGGACGGCCGAGACGTCGTTCCTGACAACCAAGTATCCGAATTCGCCTGCCATCATCAAGGCGAGCTCCTCGGCGTCGGGGCATCCCGTCGAAGCGTCCGGGGCGTGATAGTCGAGGCGAAACGCGATCTTGTGCTTGGGCGCGGCAACGGCGCTCGACGCGAGGGCGAGCGTCGAGAGCGCGGCGGCGAGCGGGAGGAGGCGGCGCATGGGGACCGCCCCAAGTTACGCTCGGTCTGGCGGGACAGGCAAGCACCGTTTGCCCGGGCGGGGCTCGGGGCGGGGTCGAGCGGTTGGTCGGGATGGAACCGAAGCGCTACCGGGGCGGCGCGTCATGTACGAAGGCGCTGTCGACGACTCCCCTTGCTCCTGCGTGCGTGCCTTCGACGATGCGGACCGTGCTGCGATCCCGCGCTTGTTCGAGCGGCGAAACCATGACCTTCGTTCCGTGCTCGGCGCGCGCGGACGGGCGCGAAGGGTCGATGCACAGGCGTTTCCCCTCGCGGCAAGGTATGCCGTGGCGGGCCTCGAAGTCCTGCACATTGGCGTAAAGCTTGATCGCTTTCTGCGCGTCGGCGTCGCAACGGGGCGTTGTCTTATCGCACCAGAGGTAGGCCGCATATTCGCGGGAAGTCCCGGACGGCTGCGCCTCGGCGGCTGCGGCCTCGAGCTGACGCCGCTCCTTGTTCCGCTGAGCGAGCTTGCCCATGGCCACGATGAAGGCCAACCCGCCGACGAGGGCGCACGCGCCGAGCACGAAAACCCACTTCGGCGGGCCGCTCGATGCGGGCGAGGCGGGAGCGGTGGCCTGCATTGTCCGCGCGCATTCGGGATGCATGGGCCCTGCGGGGCCGAGGACGGGCGGCCCGGGGATGGGGTGACCGCATCGGGCACAGTATCCCGCGAAGGGCTGCGATGGGCCGCTGGGGTATGCCATGGGCCCGAACCCTACCGCATGGGGTGCGTCCTGGCACGTCTCTGGCTGCGCCGAGAAGCTCAGCGGCGGCGATCCGTTCCGGTGGCTCCCTCCGCTCCGCGCTCGCTCGCGGCCTTCGCGACGGCGGCGAGGACCTCGGTCACCTTCCGCCACGCATCGGGGCCGCCCGTGGCAACGGCGGCGAGGGCGTCCACCGCGCGCGCGGCGAGGTCCGCGCCGAGCTCGGGAGCCTTCGCGACGGCGGCGAGGGTCTTCATTACTTCCGGCGCGGCGTCGGGTCCCCCGAGGGCGACAGCGGCGAGGCCATCGACGGCTCGGCGGGTGATATCCACGAGGAATCCATTCTGATCGGTAACCGATTGAGATCGTTTAGCATCACAGCGAATTCCTAAACCGAAGGTCGCAGGTCCGATTCCTGCCGGGGGTGCCAGTAGTTCCGCGGACTTAGCTCGCGTTCTTGTGCCGCCGGTCATCAGCCGTGGCCTTGTGCCGCCTTCGGAGGGTGGAACTCCGGGGAGTCAAGACGCGCCGGCACAAGACGGACGGACTTGCTCGACGAGGAACGGCTCCCCGAGGGCCCCCGCCTCTTCCCACGTAGCAGACCCCACCGCCGAACAGCCCCCGGCCCACCGGCCAGCCAGACGAACGGAGGCACACCGTCTCAACCTCGCGCGGGCCCTGGCCGACGCCTTGCTCCTCGCCATCGCGGCCGGTGACGCGAGCACCGCCAGAGCGGCTCTGGACGGTCTTCAACGTTGCGTCGACTCGCTGTCGCTCCCGGAGCAGCCCGAGGGCGCGTGACGTCCCCTGCTCACTCGCGCCGTTCTGGACCGAGAGGCTCGGCTGGCCACCCGCAGAAGGCGCGGCCGGGGAGCGCGCGGGACGGAGAGCTGGAATGCACGCCCGCGGGGGATCGGCCGATGCTCTCGGGCAGGGCGGCGTGTGATCGAGGGACGGATGAGGTTTGCTCGGGGCGGGGCCAAACGCTCGCCAAGCTGCTAGCATCCGCGACCGATGACTGCCGCGTACGAGGGCAAGATGGATCCGTCCCGTCCTGCGGTTGTCGTCCGCGTTCATCGGAGCATCTCGCGCCACTCAACGACCACCTCGGGAAGCGTGGCGATGTCGAGTTGGCGCTCCCGGTGGCGCAGCCATGCGTCGTAGGTGAGCGGGTACATCGCGTAGACCTCGACCGGGCCGGCCGCGGGGAGCTGGCGCGACGGCGCGACGAGCAGGGCGAACACGTGCGAAGACCCCTGGCTGCACTCAGCCGAGTTGAAGAACACGCCGCCATCGCCCGGCGCCTTGCCCACGCCGACGATCGCGCGCGATGCCCGTTGGAGCATGTACGCGGGCCAGCGCTCGCTCGGAATCCAATCGTCGGGGAGCGACATCATGAACTCGAAGTGCCGGTATTCGCCCTTGCGCCCTTCGAGGGAGAGAAGGCTCACTCCCATTGTGTGGAGAACCCAATGACGGCGCCCCTGGCACGGCGGAGCTCCGTAAACGTGCCTCGGGACGAGCGCGCCGGGCCTATCCCGCAGCACGAGCTGCGCCCTCCCCAGGTGCCGCTCGAAGTGCGCAGCGATCGACGCCTCGTCCTTCATGTGGACCACGGAAACGGCCTCGCGTACCCGCCGAGCTCCGGGAGTTCGGGCAACTCGGGCTGCGGACCGTGATAGAATTCACGCCAGCACATCTCCGGATGTCCAAGCGGGTAGTCACAGTCACGATATTCGCGCTCCCGACCACGAGCCCATCCGAGTGCCGCCTCGATAGCCGGTCGGAACAGGATGTGCTGCCAGGCGACGGCGTCCTCCACCGCTTCGTCGATCACTCGGGCCCTGCCCAGCACGCGCCTACCGAGGCGGTGATCAGCGAATAGACCGTGGAACGTATCGCCGAAGTACACATATACCAGAGGACCGTAACGCGTTCGTACGTGCACCTCGATCATATCCCGATCGTTGAATCTGTGGAGAACGAGGCGAGGTTTCGGGGGAACCCAAGCGAGCACCTTCGGAAGCTCGTTGACGTCGAGTTGAAATCCTCGGAACTTCGCGAGCTCTTCTGCTGTGAGCGGGTACAGGGCGTAGACCACGAACTCGTTGCCCGACACGGTACGAAGCTGTGCGTGCTTCCTGAGCTGACGTGATCGTGCGAGGACCAGAGCGAATACATCCGGAGAACGCCGCATGTCCTCACGGGAGTTGAGGAAAGTGGCGCCTTCGACGGGCGCTTTGCCAGCCGTCACGATTGCGCGCGAGGCTTTGCAGAGCATGCGAACGGGCCACTCGTGCCGTGGATCCCACGCCTCGGAGACCGACATGACGAGCTCCATGCGCACGTCCATGCGCCCTTTCAGGACGTACGCGCTCATTCCCATGGTGTGGAGAATCCAATGTCGACGCCTCTTACAAGGCGGAATGACGTGGACGTCGCTGGGGATCGTTTCACGGCGCACGACCTGCGCCCTCCCCAGGCGCCGCTTGAAATAGGCGGCCACGGCGTCGCGCATCTATTCCGCCCGCCGCGCGGCGACCGTCAGGTTGAACGCAGCGCGATGCAATTCCCGGAAGGCACGCTGAGCTTCTTCGTCGGTCAGGGCGTAGCCACGAAACTCCATGCGCCCCTCGCCTTCCATCGCCCGGTCCTCGACGTAGACGCACCCGTCGCTCCCGAGCGCGATGACCTGGAGGCACGCCCAGCGGAGCAAGCCGCCGACGCCGTAGCGTCTCCGCTCGTCGGCGGTCAGGGCATACCCGGTGAACACGCGTCGGCCCGCGGGTGGCTCGTCCTCGAAGTGGACGTAAATCGTGCCGTCGCTCGCGAACGCAAGCTCGGTTTCCATGGTTTCGGACTCCCTCGTAAACTCGGGCCAGATCACAGGGGGACACGCAGTCGAACGCGCGGCGCGGCGCCGTCATCGGTGACCGTGAGCGTGATGATTCCAGCCGCCTCCAACCGCGTCAGCGCGGGCGCGAGCGTCCCCGCGTACGACAGATCGGAGAGCCGATCTCGCAACCGTGCTACGGAGACGAACCCGTCGGCATCCGGCCGCATTCGCGACAATGCGAAATGCACGAGGCCCTCGACATGCGCGTCGTCCCCGAGCTTCCGGAGGGCGATGGCGTAATTCGCCACGTAGACCGCGGCGTCCTGGTACGGACGCGCCGCGCGTACGATGTCGAGGAGCACCTGCTCGCCGCGCTCGTCATGGGCCACGACGCCCATCGAGATTTGCGTCGCCCGCATGGATCGCGCGGACGGAAGCGGGGGCAGGCGATCGGAAAGGCGACTTCTCCGGAATCGCTGGGCGAAGCGGCGAAATGCAGCACCAAGCGCGGCGCGCGCGCGGCTCCACGGCGAGAGCGGATCCACGACCGTGTCGCGGGGCGGTTCGGAGTGCGCGACGGAGACGCGCGTTCCGCTCGCCGGGGGCAGGGCCGATCGAGCCATGATGGTGGTCGCGGCGTCGTCGTCATCCATGTTCGGTGCGGCGCTCATCGTTTACCTCCAGAGAGTCACCAACCCGAGGCGGCTGCGTCGCGAGGAGCGTGCGCGTACGGGGAAACGCCGCGCGACGCAGCCGCCTCGGATCGGCGACAAACGACCGGCAGGAGAGGACGATGGAGACGAGAGGTGCTTGCCCAGATACGCGCGCCCCCATCGCCCTCTTCTGCGGGTCGTAGAACCCGCCCGAAGCCGAACGCGGCGCCTTTTCGTTTACGAGGCCAGGAGGACCGCGTCCGGCTCGGGCAGGAGGGGCCGACGAACCGCACCCCTCGCCCACGCCCTTGACGGGAGCCTGGATTTTGTTCGCTGATTTTTCGAGAAAGGTGGGAGCTTCCCCTACTCGGCAAACTCGAGCGGCGGGAGGCAGCAGAACGTCACGGCGTCGGCGGTGTCTTCCGAGGCCGCGCCCGTAGGCTCCCCGCCGGTCGCGAGGCAGAGGCCGGGGATGTAGGAGAGGTTCGTGATCGCCTTGCTACCGAGAGCTTGCCCCGGCGGATGGAGGTTGAGGCACTGCTCGCCGAACGACGACACCCCATACTTGTCCGCCTCCAACGAGCATGCCCCATCGCTGTAGAGCCTCATCGTCGCGAGGCACCCGCTCCCGACCGGGCTCCCGCCACACTCGCACGCCGTGCAGCCGCGCGTGTCGTTCGGCACCTCGCCGTAGAGGTAGATGGGGTCATATCGGTCGTAGTTGCCGGGGCACGTGGCGTGTATCCCCCTGAGCGCGACGCACTGGAGAAACGGGTACGGCAGGTCGTACATGCATCGGTGTGTGGCCGTCTCGCATCTTCCCTCGCGCTCCCTCGCCTCGCAGGCGAGGCCCATCCAGAGCCAGTCCGTGGTCTTGGTGAACGCGGCCGGCTTCGTGATGGACGGGCAAGCCTCGCTCGTCGGGCCGGGGAGCGGCGAGGCGTAGACGGACTGCGCGCAGGGCTCACCCCCGCACTGGGCACCCGCCGGCAGGGCGTTCGTGCTCGTGCACGAGCCGTCCCAGCCGGCGGGGCCTCCGAAAGGGAGGGTGGGCGCTCCATTCTCCGCGCACGTGCCGGCGCGCACCTCGATTGTCTCGGGAAGTTTGGTGCACGTACCTTCGGAGGCCGGACACGTGCACGGTTCGCACGCCGCGGGGGGCGCGTCGAGGTACGCGTAGCGTCGGTACTTCTCGAAGAACTCCACATCCTCGCCGTAGCCGCCCAGTTTGCGCGCCTCATCGCAGTTCGCGGGCGCGAGTTCGCGCGGCCCATACCAGAGGAGCATCGGCGTGCGCGGCCAGTCCCCCGCCGACTCGCTGCTCGGCTCGGGGACGCAGCGGCCGGGGCATTCGAGGGCTTGTGGCTCCGGCTCGGAAGCCTGGTCGGTCGCGTCTGCGTCGTCAGCCGCGTCCGTGCCGGCGTCGAGGCATACCGGGTCTGGGAACGGCGCAGTCGGATCGCAGTTGAGACGCGCAGCGGAGTCAGGAGCGGAGCACCCTTGCGTGACGACGAGCCCGAGGACGAGCAAGACGGCGCAGGCGTGTGACAACATGGAGTGCATAGCTAAAACTCCCAAGCCCCCCCAAAATGTGCGCTGATGAGAATGGGCGGCTGGTCCGCGAGCCTCGTTTGCCCCACAAGAACTTGCAGCCCGCTGGTAAGTCCCAGCGCGTCGGCGCTCATCCTGAGCGCGACTGCACGGGTAATGCGCAGTTCGGCGCCGAGACGAGCGCCAAGACCAGGCTTGAAGAACGTGAATGATTCGCCCTCATAGCTCGTTGTGGACGGATTTACGCTGATTATGCCAAGGTGCCCGATCGCGCAGCCGAAGAACCATCGCAGGTGACCGCATCCGCTCAGGATGCCACCCGCTGTCATCGCGGCGACGCTCATGCCACCGACTCCCGTCGTAAGCCAAGCCGCACGTCCCTCGATGCCGAGCGATACATGCTCGCTTGCCCTCCAACGACCTTCTGCCACGACCCCCACGGCTGGCATCCAGGACGCCACCCCGAACACGACAACGGGGCCGCCTCCGATCGACCAGCGTTTTTCCTCTGACTTCTGCGCGGACCGCGGCTCCTCGTACCCCCACGGGTCCTCTTGCTTCGGGAGCTTTGTGTCCCCCACAGCCACCGCCCGATCCGCCTTCGGCTCGCCCTTCGTCTCCGGCACGAACACCGCGGGCACGTCCGGCACGGGCAAGGGCTTCAACGTGATCGGGAGCTGCTTGTCCTGCTTCTTCTCGACCGTGAACGTGACGACCGCCTCCTCGTACCCGTCGAGCTGTGCGCGCAGTTCGTGCTGGCCAGCGCGCATGAACGTGAAGTACGACGAGCGGCCGGCGAGGTTCGACGGCTTCCCGTCGAGCGTGACGCGCACGCCCGTGTGCGAGAGGAGCACCTCGATCCAGGCGCCCGCGTTCCGCGCGACCTCATGAGCCTCGAAGAACCGTTGCCGCTCCGCGGGTGATGCCTTCACCGCGAGCTGAATCGCGTCGAGCAAATGGGCCGCCGCCTGCTCGGGCTTGCCGAGCTTCACGAGGAGCACCCCGAGCCGTCCGGCGATCAGCGGATCCGGCCGGACGGTCAAGGCTCGCCGGTAGGCCGCGACCGCCGCGCGTGGCCGGCCCGCGGCGGCCTCGCGATCTCCCAGCGCTGCGAACGCCTGGAATCGCTGCTCATCGTCGTTCTCCTCGGTCTCGTCGGCCTCGACTTCGGCCTGCGCCCGTGCGGGCGAAGCGAGGCTGACGAACATCGAGAACACCACGACGAAGCGACGCATACGCCTGGATCCTAGCGCATCCCCGCGAACGGTTCTAGAGGGACCAACCTCTCCCTTCCGTCGTTGAGCGCTCTGGATCGGTGCTCGCGCCCTCGTCCGTGGCGTCCGGTGCTTCCTGCGTGCGCGGGCGAGCGGGAGGCGGCGATGCGCGCGGCTGCGGCTCGACATCCGACGGCGCGGGCGCGGGCGCGGGCGTGACATCGTCGGGCACGACGGACGCGACGTCCGTTATGAGCCCCGTCAGCGCGCGCGCCGCGCCCGTGAGCAGCGCTCGCGCAGAAGTGCGCTCCGGCTCCGGGCCATGCATGCACGCGACCGCAAAGATGATCGGCCCGCACACATGCGCGGCCTGATACGCCCATTCGTACGCGCGTCGCATCGAGGCAGAGCGACGTAGCCGCACGAAAAGCGCGCCGATCCAATCCTCGCGCTCCCCGAGGTGGTAGCGAAGGTGGTCGATGGCGGCCGAACGCCTCGACTTCACCGTGCCGATCGATATCCGCAGCTTCTCCGCGGTCTCCTCGTACGAGACGTCCATGAGGTCGACGAGCATGAACACCGCGAGGTATCGCTCCGGCATCGTGCTTATCGCCGCCGTGAGCTTGGTTCGGGCTTCGGCGAGGAAGGCGTCTTCCTCGGGAGTCCGCCCGCGGCCCGCCGGTTCGGCGTCGCTCGTGTCCGCGGAGAACACGCGCCGCTCGCGACGCTCTGCGCGACGCGTCTCGCGCTCGACGTTCTTCGCGATGCCGAACGCCCAAGGGCGAACGCCGTCCTCGTGCGGCACGTAGGAGGGGAGGCGGGCAAACGCCCGCGTCATCACTTCCTGGACTCGATCATCGGCTTTCGGGCCTCGTCGCCCGCGACGCACGAAACGGGCGAGCTCAGGGCGAACGGCGAGCAACTCTGCCCACAGTCGTGAAAGTTTGGTAGCACGCTCCATACGCGCCCCATGCACGAGCGCTGGATTTGGTTCGCGGAAATCGACCGCCGCGTGTCGATTTCTTCCGGCCCTCGAAAAACGCACCAAGTCGATGGGTTACCTACCACGACGGTCGCTTGTCCCGCAAGAGTTAGGTCTGCGGCGCCACCTTCTCCTCTGCGAGCCGGGCCACGTCGTCGACGGTCGCGAGCTTCGCGACCAGCTTCCGAGCAGCGCCAAGCTGACGCCGATCTGCTCACATTGGTTCACATATTCGTAGGTCATATTCCGTCCTACGCACACGACGATTTATCTGGCTTGGGTCCACCGACACAGGCAGCCTCGCTACCACCTCCATGCTCGACCTCCAGCTCGCCCTCCCCACCGACATTCCTTGGCGCCGCATTGCCGTGAGCCGCGACATGCTCGTGGGCGCGGGTTGCGCGGAGAACAGGCCGCAGCGCTTTCGCTCGTCTCTCGCTGCGTTCCGATACGATCCCCCCGAGGAGTATCAGCAGCACCCTGAGCATGTCGTCTCCTACATCAAGATCGTCGCCACGATCGCGCCCTACGCGCCCGATATCTCCGCGCTCGAAGACGACCTCGGCGAGTACGTGCCTCCTGACGTCGTCGACGTATTGGAGCAATCCCTGCCGTGTTATGGCGCGCTGCTCGAAGTCGCCGTATCGCCTCTACCCGAGGACGCCGCGAAATTCCCCGTCGAGGAGCACCCCTACTTCATCGATTTCGAGCCGAAGAAGCGCGAGATCTACGAGGCGGTCACGGACACGGGCGAGGTGCTCTCGGGCTCCGCCTCGCACCTGAGCACCGGGAAGTCGGCGACGAGCACGACCACGCTGGAGGAATACGATCTCGACCTCGGCTACGCCTTCTCGGGGAGCGTCTCGGCCGGCGCTGGGCCCATCGGAGGCGGCTTGTCGGCCTCCGGGGATGATCGCAAGCAAGTCGGCACCGTCAAGCAAAACGCCTACCAGTCGCAGCACGTCACGACGTCGGACCGGAGCACGGAGCGGCGCGAGGTGCATTCGCACTCCACGCAGCTCACGCAGATGTACAACCTCTTTCAGGCGTACCACCTCGGGACGAACCGCGCCGTCTTCATGATCGAGCCGCGCCCGCACGTGCGTCAGGTGGCGTCGACGTTCATTCATGGCCCCCGCGCGCTCGAGGGCATTCAGGAGGTGTTCCTGGTCGTCGTCCGGCCCAAGGCCATGAAAGAGTTCTGCGTATCCGCGTACCTCGAAACCGCCCACGTCGCCTTCGGCGCGACCAGCTCACACGACCATTCCACGCTCACCTGGAAGCTCCACCTCGAACGCGAATTCGACAAGGACTCCCAGACCCTTCCAGAGCCCGTCGTCTGGACCGCGCCCGCGGGCTGGGTCGTCGATCAGGCATGCGGCGTCAAATGCAACGTCACTGCGAAGCAGGGAGCACAGAGCAACCCGACGTTCCAGATAACCGACGATACGATTACCGCGAGTGCGCAGCTTCTCGAGGGCGGGAGTATCGACGCCGAGGTTGTCGCGTACGTGCGGCCGGCGCATACGAAGAACACCGGCGCCGCGCAGCGGTTGTTCCTCTCCGCAAGGCGCCTCTGCTCTTGCCCGCACGACGCGTTCGCGATTGGAGATTGGGTGCCGTTCGAGCTCGATCTCAACGGGAAAAACCTGCGCTTTTACGAGGGAGCGATGACGCCGAGCGCGTTCTATGCAAGCCGTCGCTTCGCGACCGCCATCAGGGAGGGCATGATCCGGAGCCTCGGATCAACGCGGCGCACGCCCCACGGCGAGATGCCGTTTCTGCGCAGCGACGCGTTCTTTACGATCTTCCTGAACGCCTTGCGTGCGTCGGGAGGTAGGTACAACCTCGACGAGCCGATCACGGCGCACGAGGCGCTCGTCGCGGCGGCGCAGGTGCAGCTCTCGGAGCGCGGTGTCGCCACGCTCGGCGACGTGCTCTCGGCCGATCCAAGGATGCTCAGCCGCGCGACGGGCACGGATGCGACGGCCGTGAAGCGGGCTATCCTCGCCGCCGTGCTCCGACCCCGGACGGCGTGAGCCATGCCCCAGCCGTTTTGGTTCAAGGCAAACAAGGCCGGGAGCGCGACGTTCGTCGACAAGGCGGGAAGCACGCAGACGGTCGAGCTGAAACCCGGCGACACCTTCACGACGTACGACCCGTGCGAGATGCTCTCGTTCGTCGAGGGGTGGAACCAATCCGTCAGCGAGGACGCGCCGGAGACGATCGCCACACTCGCGCGGCTCTGCGGGGAAAAGACTGGCGCCACGTTGAACTACGCGGACCTCGACGCCATCGTCGTCGGCGAGGGCGACGCGTTCACCGGACTCATCGATTCGACGGTTCAGCAGAGCGCGCCGGACGCGCCGAGCTCCGGTGTCCTCGGCGGCGTGGAGACGCGCGAGGAGCAGCCCGAGGGCGGCAAGCCGTTCCCCGGACATTCGAGCGAGACGGCGCGGCAACCGCTTCGCGTGTCGGATCCCGTGGACATGTTCTCCGGTGCGTTCGTCATCGAAAAGGTGGATTTGGCGATCCCCTCGCCGCTTCTACCGCTCGCGTTCGTTCGCTCGTATCGCAGCGGTTCGGCCTACCCGGGGCCGCTCGGCTACGGCTGGGACCACAACTTCAATGTCTATCTGCGCGAGCTCGCGGACGGGAGCATTGCGCGATGGAACGGCGCGCTGCACGAGGACATCTTCCGGTTCGTGGGGGACCGATTCGAGCCTCCCCGGGGCGTCCACGAACGCCTCGAACCGCTTCCCGGCCTGCCGAGCACGTACCGAATCGTCCAGCGCGGCGGCGTGTCGCTCCGGTTCGGCAAGCCGTCCGGATGGCCGATCGCGTGGAAGATCCCGCTCGTCGACATTCGCGATCGGCACGGCAGCCGCCTGACACTCTCGTACGACGGCGAGGGCCGGCTCTCCGGCGTGCACGACCAAGCGGGGCGCGGGTTCGCCTTTCAGTACGGCGCGCATGCGCTCCTCCGCTCGGTCGAGGACCACGCCGGCCGACGCGTGACGTACGAATACTATCGGCACGTCCAGCACCTCGGCCGCGTGATTCGGCCTCCGACCGCGCAGTACACGAAGGGCGTGACGACGCTCTACGAGTACGACGAACGGCCGTGGCACCCGGCTATGCGGCACAATATCGTGCGGATCACCGACGCGCAGCGAAGACGCTACATCGAAAACGTCTACGGCGGGCTGGAGCACCCCTGGACGCTCAATCGGGTGGTTCGGCAATACTTCGGCGACTGGCCCTACATCTTCAAGTATGAGCAGATCCAGCACGTGCCCGCGGGTCCGGCGTTCGTGGGTGTCCCGGCGCTCCGCGCGTCCATGCAGGAGCCCAATCTGCGGTTCAACGTCTACACGTTCAACTATCGCGGCGATCTGCTCGATTATCGATTCCGGCTCCGACGTGACAAGTCCCAGCGCGTCGTCGCGCAGCGGTGGCGGTACGACGAGCAGGGCAACGTCGTGTCCGAGACCGCGCCCGATGGGAGCCGCGTGGCGTATTCGTACGACAGCGCGAACCCGAATCCATGCGCGCGTGGGAACTTGCTGAAAGTCGAGCGATTCGCGCCGCCCGCGTACGTCGCGCAGAGCCGCGTCGTGTTTCAGGCGAGCTACGATCTGGCATTCCAGCTCCCGCGCGAGACGCTCGACGAAGCGGGGGCGCGCACCCGATACCATTACGACTTCGACGCGGGGCCCGGCACGGGCAGGCTCGTCCGCGTCGAGGCCCCGGACGCGACTTTGCCTGACGGAGCCGTGCAGAAGAGCGCGACGGAGATCGAGCCGCTCCCGAACGGTCTGGTCGAGGCCGTCGTGTCTGCCGAGGGCATTCGTCACGAAACGAAGCGCCACGCGGCAGGGCCGCTTGCCGGAATGGCGTTCGAGGAGGTCCTCGATGCGACGGGCGTCGCGGCGACCATCGGCATCGAGCACGACGCGTTCGGGTTCGTCCGGAGGGAGATCGATCCGAGCGGCGCCGCCTTCGAGACGGTGTGCAACGCGCTCGGGCAGATCGAGGAGGAGATCCTGCCCCACGTCGATGGCGTGGCGGCGCGGCGGCGGTATCGGCTCGACGAAGACGGGCTCACGCTCCGGATCGAGCACCCACGTGGCGCGTACACGGACGCGACGATCGCCGACGACGTCATCGTCGAGCTCTACGAGCGCAACGCGATTGGGCACGTGCGGCGGCACGTCGTCGGTGCCAACACGGCTGAGCCGCGGGCCTCGGTCTTCCGCAACGATCACGCCGGGCGGCCGGTGCGGATCGAGGATCCGATGGGCGTCTACACGCTCCGTCGGTACGACGAACGCGGCCTCGTCATGGACGAGGCGCATGGTTGGAACACCAGGGAAGAGCTGAAGGTACGGTACGTCTACGATCGCGCCGGGAGGCTCACGCGGCGCATCGATCCGGGCGAGATCGTCACGAAGCACGAGCACGATCCGTGGGGGCGGATCGCCAAGGTGTTTTTGCCCAACGGTTCCGAGGTTCGATTCACGTGGGGGCCGGTGGACCGGCTGCTCGAAGCAACGATCGAGGGGGAGCCCGGCGATGGCTCGCCGCGACGGCTACTCGCCCGCAGCCGCTACGAGCACGACGAACGCGGGCGGCTCGTGCGCGAGCGTGTTGACGTATTCGAGAGTGATCCCGCGAAGGCCGTCGAGCTCGTCACGACGTACGTGCACGATCGCGACGACCGTCTCCGCGAGGTGATCGGCCCGCGGGGCGAGAGGACGTGTGTAGAGTACGACGGGCTCGGCCGCGTGGTGCGCGTCGAGGATCCCGCGGGGAACGTCGGGCGCGCAGTGTACGATGATGCGAAGCGCACGGTGCAGATCGTGCGCGAAGACGTGAGCGCTGCGGCGCGGACGTGGACGCTCGTGTCCGATGCGCGCGGGCGGCTCTCGACGGTGACGGCTCCAGCCGGGAGCATGACGAACCTCGTGTACGACGATCGCGATCACGTCGTCGAGGAGCAGGGGCCCCTCACCGTCGCGAGGTGGCGGTATGGCCTGCTCGGCGAGGTCATCGAGGAGATCGCCGATCCGAGCGGGCTCGGGCTCGTCACGCGCTACGAGCACGATCTCATGGGGCGGCTCGTCCGCTTGATCGATCCGACGAGCGAGGCGACCACGTGGGCGCGGGATCTCCTCGGTCGCGTCGTCGCTGTGTCGCTCGCCGGCAAGACGTGGGCGTATCGATACAACGCGCTCGGCGCCGTCGAGGAGGAGACGAGGCCCTCGGGTGCGAAGACGATGCTCGCGTACGATCCCGCGACGGGCAGGCTCGCGCAGCGCACGGCGACGCCGGGGCCGGGGATGCTCCCCGTCTCGCCGGTCGAGCTCGCCTACGATGGTCTCGATCGGGTCGTGAAAGCGTCGACGTCGACGAGCGCAGCGGGGCGGCGCTTCGATAGTCTCGGGCGACTCGTCGAGGAGAGCTTTGCGGGGCGTACGTTCCGGCGCACCTTCGACGATCTTGCCGGCTGCGTCCGGCTCGCGTTTCCCGATGGGCGCGAGGAGGAGCACGCCGTGGATCTGCTCGGGCGGGTTCATCGGATCACGCTCGCGAAGGCGGGCGCGGCGCTGGCGCAGGAGGAAGGGCGCGTGCTCCTGACGCTCGACTTCGCTGGCCCGGAGCTCGTCGCCGCGCAGCATTTCGGCAATGGCGCGTCGGCAGCGTGGGAACGTGATGACGTCGGACGCCTCGTGCGCGTCGAGCATCACGGCGCTACCGGCGAGCTGCTCGAAGCCGTGCGGTACGCCTATGACGCGGAGAGCCGACGACGGCTCGTGCAGGTGGAGGGCGCCCCCGCGGAGAACCACCTGCACGCGTTCGATGGTAGAAACAGGCTCGTCGAGTGGCGTACCGGGTTCGCGATCGACTCGCCCGACGAGGAGCTCGCGACCGCGGCGAGCCACGTGGAGGCGTACGCGCTCGACGACGCGGACACACGGAAGACCGTGACAGTGAATGGCGTCGTCACGACGTACGCGTCCGTGCCGGGGCACGTGGTGACACACGTCGGCGGCGAGGAGATCGTGCACGACGCCGATGGACTGCGCGTCGCGGACGGCGCGCGCAATGTCGTGTACGACGCGCTCGGGCGCGTGGCGCGCATCGAGGAGGTCGCGACGGGCGCGGTGCTCGTGACGATGATGTACGACCCGTTCGGCAGGTGGACGGGCGACGCGAGCGTGACGCGATTCCATTTCGGCGGGGCTTGTCTGCATGAGGAGAGCGCGGGCGGCGTCGTGGTTTGCCAGAGGACGCAGCACCCCGACCACCTCGTACCCGCGCTCGAGCTGCGGGCGGGCGTGGAGGCGTACCTGCACGTCGACGGGCACGAGAATCTCGTGCTCGTGACGGACGCGGCGGGTGTGGCCGTGGAGCGCGTGCGGTACGCGCCGTTCGGCGCGCCGCGGGTATTCGACGGGGCGGGGGCGCAGGCGGCGGGTGTCGTGGCGCCGCGTTTTGGCGCGATGCCATGGATCGAGGCGGCGGAGCTCTACTGGACGCCGGTGCGGCTGTACGATCCGGAGACGGGGTTATTCCTCGCGAGGGATCCGCTCACGCATGTGGCGAGCCCGTCGCCGTACGTGTTCGCGGGGCATGATCCGGTCAACGGAATCGACCCGGCGGGGGACATTCCGGCGCTGGTCGTGGCCGGGCTCGGCGTCGGAGCCATCTCGGCGGTGACGGGCATGATGATGACGGGCATGACGGGAGGCGACTGGAAGGACGTGCTCGCGGCGGGGGCGATCGGGTTCGGAGCGGGATTCGTCGCGGGCGTGACGTCGAGCTATGTCGGAGGGTTGGCGATGGCCAAGATGCTCGGGGTTGCGAACGGAATCGGGACGACGACGACGAGCGTGGGCATCAACGTCGCGAGCGGGATGGTGGGCGGCGCGGCGGGCGGCCTACTCTCGGGGATGTTCTCGGGAGGCGCGAGCGGTCTCTACAACGTGGCGCGGAGCCGGATGGGCTGGAAACAGGCGGGCACGGGTGCCGCGCACGAAACGGTGGCGGGAGCGGCGAGCGGCGCGGTCGGAGGCGCGCTGTTCGGGGGGCTGTTACGGGCGGGGACGATCCCAAATGGTTCGTGGTCTGCGTTGAGGGGTACGAGCGAGAGCTTGAAGCGCGAAGACGTATTGCGCCCCACGCTCATGCGCGGAGCGGTTGGTCCGTATGGCATCGGTGCACCATTCATGGGCTTCATGTCGGGCTACTCGGGCGGAATCGTTCGCCGAGGGCTTGAAGGGGATTCCTTCGAGCAGGCCGCGTCCGGAGCACTCGACGATGGCGCTTACGGTGCGGCCTCGGGCACCCTGTTCACGGCTATGCACCCGACGACATGGCAGGCGTGGTTTGCACGAGGAAGACTGGAGTCTGCCAATCATATCGAAAGCACGCGCGCAGGCAAAGCGCATCACCAGCGGAACGTCGCGCAATATCCAGAGCTTGCAACGCTATATGATAGTCCTTTCCATAGTATCGTCCAGAAGCTAAACCACGCGTTCATTCGCGGCAACATAGAGGGCCGATTCTCCGACATCACCCCTCCGACCGGCATGCCGCACGCGAGCCATCACAAGTATTGGAAATTTGGGCAAAAGGGCATCGGTTACACGAACATGGCCTGCCACGGGCCCTGGACACCGGCGTGGAACGTCCCGAACCTCCCGGCTGACCCTCACCGATTGGGAGGCAAGAAAAACGATGGGTAATATTGTTCCCTTTCAGGCCGCCGCCCAGTACGCCCCGAACACGCGTCCACACGCCCTGCATTGGAAGAACGCGACACCCTGACCGCCGGACTTGCCCTCACGCATCTCGTTAACAAGTCGAGCCCAATCTTTTAGGAGCACGTCGCGACCAATTTGAAAGTCAACGGCGTACGCTTCTAGCACGCACGTATCCAACGCCGCCACGTTGTGCATCGGGTCCAGTGCATCTAGGTCAAATTGCGAAAGCAAAGTTGCCAACCGTCTACAGCAAACGGGCCACCGTACCTCTTTAATGAACCCGCCGCCTCGCGTCGAGTCGAGCAAGGCGTTGTGCTCTGCCTCCGTTCCTGTCGGAGGTAGCGATGCCCCGTCAGGCACGGGCGCACGATGCGCGCGGGCTAGATCGTCGCCTGTGGGAACGGTGAGCCAACGAAGACGAATTGGCCCCTCTGCCGTGAGGTTTTTCGTCTCCGGGTTCGTCTCGTTCCAAAGCGCCCAAAGCCGGTCCGAGATCCACGGATACGGGGATGGTCCAATGCGTTGGAGGATGCAGTCTAGCTCTGCCATCCGTTTGCCCCGCCACCGCTCACGATCCTCCCTCCGCTCGTCTTCCGTGGGGAACAACTTCCTACAGAGCCGCGCAAAAACGCCCTTGGTTTCGTTAGGTCCTCCGCCGCTGGACTTCTTCCGATAGGGACCTTCGCTCATGGCTCAATCCGGCTCGCTGTACGATCCATAAATGCGCCCACACTCACGGCACTGAAAAATGGCTAGGTATGTATCCAAATCACCGTCCTGCTCGAGCGATTCCTTCCACCCTTCTATGATCGTCTCCGGCGGGGTTGGTGGTCGGGACAAGCCCCACTCAACAAACTTCTCGAATGAACGTCCTTGCAGTTTGGCGTGTGCCCGTATTGCTAACCTCTCTTCCGCGGTAGGCCGTGGGGGGTGAATTTCGATGTCCAACAGGCAACGTTCAAGCGTTCCTCCGATGGCTTCGATCTCCCTTACGGTTGAGCCGTACCCCTCCGCGCGCAGCAACGTGCCCAGCCTGTCGCAGCACACCGGCCACTTCGGCCCGTCGATGCGCCCGCGCCCGGGCGTGGAGTCGATCAGGTGCCTGTGATCGTCGAGCGTTCCTTTCGGCGGCAACGCTGAACCGGATAACGGCCGCGCAATTGGCGCGCGGCGGAGATCGTCTTCCGTCACGGGCACGAACTGCAACATGCAGATGGGGTTATGGCCCGCATCGCGCTCTCCGCGCGGGTTGTCGACGTTCCATTCCGCCCACAGCCGATCGCCAATCCACGGCACGGGGCTCGGGCCGACGCGACGCAGGCGCTCCTCGTGCTCGGCAAGGCGCCATTCCTCGTCCTCTCGCCGCTCTTCGTCCGTGGCAAAGAACCGCCGACGGAGCGAGCGGAAGAAGCCCTCGCCGCCGCGGTCGCGCGTGCCTGGAGCTCGGTACGGACCCTTCATCGGCGGCGAAGCAGAACCAACGACCGGGTGGTTGTCAAGCGTACGCGGCCGGGCGGACGCGGCTGGGACGATGGCCGATGTCCTACAATGTCGGACCGGTGTCACGGCCTGGTGGCTCGCTTGGCGAGCTCGCGGCGTACCTTCGTCACCTCGCGCGGGGGCAGCTTGCGGAGCAACTCGGCGACGCGGGCCCGTTCGTCCTCGTCCGCGAAGGTGAACAGGTAGAGCGGCGGCAGGTCGAGCCCCTGCGCGACGCGGAAGATCGTCACCACGGTGATCGCCGCGAGGCCGTGCTCGACGCTGGAGAGGTGCCCTTCGAAAGCTGGGCCGCGTCGGCGAGCGCGGCGAGGGACATGTTGCGCTCGAGGCGCAACTCGCGGATGCGCGCGCCGAGCTTCAAGGCGTACGGTTCGGGTTCGCTTCTTCTGGGCATGGAGGCCGTGTACCACGGCACGGTGGCGGGACAAACCCCCCCTCTTGCCCCGGAGGTGGACTTCACGTAAAGACCTCGGCACACCCCGTCCTGACGCCCGGTGGCTCTCGCGTCCAGGCTCCCCGCGGCATCGAGGGCCGACGGGCACGCGCCCTGCTCGCGTCTCGCGCGGAGTATCCCGGCCGAGCAGGGACCTCTCAAGGCGGCCGCCACGAGCCGCTCCCCGGCGCGCGCATCGAACGGCGCCGCGGGATGCCGGACCCGGATCGCGGACGCAGTGGCGGCTTGCCTGCATCTGAGATGCGCCCGTCCTGCTTCGGCGGGACGTTGGACGAGCTCCCCCAGAGCTGCGGCGTCACGGTCGGCTTCGGCGCAGGCAACGCGCGCACGACATCACCTGCCACCTTCGCGACCGCATCGCCCTCCTCCGCGTCGACGCCCCGCCCGCGCCTGTCCCGCACCGCACGCCACGGTCTCGCCGTCATCGGCACGCGCCGTCCTGCCCTGCGAGAC
The DNA here is from genome assembly GCF_009649845.1 of Polyangium spumosum. Lineage (NCBI taxonomy): Bacteria > Pseudomonadati > Myxococcota > Polyangiales > Polyangiaceae > Polyangium > Polyangium spumosum. Next base: position 83,405 of record NZ_WJIE01000021.1, on the reverse strand, counting down.
GTCGGCCTCAGCGGCGACCGTTCCGGCGGCGCCGCATTCGCCGACCTGATCGCCCCGAACTCTTGGATCAGCGCATCCAGGACCTCGACGCGCACGGCCCCGTTCTGCGGGCTCATGAGTACTGCAGCAAGCTTGTCCGCCGCCGCGTGCAACGCCCCCCAACCGTCGATCCGCTCGGGAGCTACACCACGCTCGTGAAGCCGCTTGAACAGAAGCGCATAGGCGATCGCCTGGATCACTCGCGTCCGCTCGTGAATCCTCTTCTTAGGGTCCGGCAGCAGCCCGCAGCGAATCAGGATCGCATCGATCTGCTCATCCTGGCGCGACGCATCGATGCGTTGCTGCGCGACCGCTGCCACGAGCACGTCTACCGCCCTCGCGAACGCCGGCTCCGCGAGAACCTTCTTGTCGTACCGCCCGTGCTCCCGTAGACGCGCCGCCAGCGCAACAGATGCCAGAAGCACCACCGTACGCTTCGCATCCGCCCGAGCCGCGGCATCCGTCAATGCCCCGTCCGAAGATGGCTGAAGCTCGCCCATAGAGTCCTCGACGGGACATGGTGGATCACCTGATGCCTATCGGGCAACGAAAATGGGGAGGGGCGTGCAGATTGGAACCGACCGTCCAGGGCAAATATGCGGGCGGGCTCGGCTCCGCGCGAACGGACTGCGCTGGCCCATGCCGCAGACTGGCAGTTTTGTGGAAAACCCACTGCATTTCCCATGCACCCTCCATTGGCCGAGCCATGGCCCCCTCCATGGGTCGGGAGCTCGGCGGCCATCCGCTCTCCGAAATGCCTCAACCCATGTGCAGTAGTGACCGAGTGTGCACGCCATTTCGGTGAACAGCGACACCATCTCGGGTTCGTCACGACGATCGAAGGTGAGGCATCCGCGATCCACCCCGACCTCCGAAGCAAAAAGTGGATCGATTTCATGGACCACCCGCAGATCGCCCCCTTGATTTCAAGGGTCAAGTTCGAGAGTTCCAGACGCAGAGCGGCCAATTTGCACGATCTCGCCATCGGGCGGCCCTCGTCGACAGCGTCGGACGGTAAGGTGGCACCCCGCCAGAGCGCCCTTGAGCGGCCGATCCGCGCGCCGCTGCTCCGTGAAACATCGCCGTCCTCGAACTCGGGGTCGGAATCGAGCAAAAAGTGGATCGATTTCATGGCTCGGCCGGAGCTCGGCAGCCGTGAAACAGAGGTTTCCGAAACGCACCTACGAAAAATGCCGGGGCTCGCATGGGAAAGTGGGGCGGTGGTCCAGCGTGTGCATCCAGCCCCAAACGTGAACCATCCAACCGAGATTTGGCCCCTCGGAGACCCCCTTGAGCCCTCCAGATCCGAGCCCGGGTTTGTCTCTTTTCAGAATGCCCCAAAAGCCGGCTGATTTTCCAAGCGACCTCGATCCCGGCAGCCGTGAAACAAGCCCCGGAGCGTTCTCTCGCCGGAGCCGACGAAAAAGTGGATCGATCACTGGCCGTACTCGGATCCGGCAGCCGTGAAACAGGCATTTCGCGCGCAGCGCCCTCGCCGCGACACAAAAAGTGGATCGATCGCATGGACCTCCCGCGATCCGACCCTTCTCAAACAAGGGGGTCCGTGCAGCTTCCCGCAGCGAAAACGGCAATTCGATCGAACCGTCGTAAACCGTTGATTTATTTGCACAAAGCCCTTGGCGCGTCGCCTCGACTGATATAGGCTGCCATCGCTGGACGTCGCCTACGCGCGCAGAACAGGGCGACGTCGACTTCCTTCGCGGGGGCTTCGATGGGCGGGGCTCCAGGGGAGGGTTTTGTCGAAAGGAGCGCCGGGACCATGCACGATCGTCGTGCCCAGCTCGAAGCCATGCGCGCGCTCGTCGAGGCAGAGCTCGCCAAGCTTTCTTTTTCGTCCGAGTCGAATCAACCACCACCGTCGTCCGTGCCCGCATTCATGACCGTCGAGGAGTACGCGCGGCGGATCCGAGTCCGGCCGGCGACGGTCCGCCGCATGGTGCGCGAGGAGAACCTTCCGCACGTGAGGCCGCGGCCGCGGCTGATCAGGATTCGGGTCAGGGATGCGGATCAATGGGTCGCCGCGAGGGCGTCGGGGGCACTCGCGAGGCGCAGGGCCGCGGTGGAGGCCCGGAGAGGAGCAGCGTCATGAGCTTGCCGAAGGGGACGTCGCTCTTCTGGCGGAAGAGCAAGAAGCGGTGGGTGCTCAGTTATGCGGATCCCGTGCGGGGGCAGCCGCAGAAGGTGCTGCCGAAGGAGATCGTGCGGCAGCGGGACGCGGAGACCTGGGCGCTCGAATGGCTGCGGGTACAGGGGATCCGGCCGGATGTGGTCCTCACGCAGCGGCGCGAGGAGGGGCTCTCGGTGGCGGCATGTGCGGAGAAGTGGATCGCGTTGCGGACGAAGGATAGCCGGGTCGCGCCGGCGACGTTGACGAACAATCGGCTGCACCTGGACAAGTGGATACTGCCGCGGTTCGGGACGAGGGCCATTGCGGGGCTCGAGGTGCCCGAGCTGCGGGCGTTCATCCGGGACCTGCGGGAGCAGCGGGCAGCGTCGACGACGCGGAACGTGTACTACACGTTCTGCACGCTGTACGCGGATGCGATGGCGGAGGGGTGGGTGAATAGTCCCGCAAACCTGGTCGCGCATCCGGCGGTACAGCGCGAGTTGCCCGAACTCGAGGCGCGGGCGGTCGTGCGGATCCCGATCGAGTGGGCGCGGGTGCTCATCGGTGATGAGCGGATCGCGCTGGAGTGGCGGGCGCGGTATGCGGTGGCGTTCACGAGCGGGGCGCGGGATGGGGAGATCGCCGGGCTTCGGTGGGGGGACGTCGAGATGGAGGCCGAGCCGCCGGTGTTCCGGATCGAGCAGGCCGTGGCGATCATCGGGGCGAAGGGCGAGGGCGGCTTCGCCAAGGTGAAGGGGCCGAAGACGAAGGGGAGCCGGAGGACGATGCCGCTGCATCCGGCGGCGAAGGCGGCGCTCGCCGCGTGGCGGGAGCGGTGGTCGGAGTTGGTCGGGAGGAGGCCGCGGGCGGAGGACTTCGTGTTTCCGGGGCCGGGGGGAGGGCCGGCGAGGCCGAAGAGCGCGGCGCAGATGCGGGAGGATCTCGAGCGGGTCGGGTTGCCGGGGGAGATCAGGGGGCAGCCGGTGGAGTTCAGGGCGACGAGGGCGAGCTTTGCGACGTGGTTGGAGGAGGCGGGGGTGGCGGACGGGGTGCGGAAGCGGTTGATGGGGCACGCGGTGGGAGATGTGACGGAGAGGCACTATACGGCGAGGGAGGTGGAGCAGCTTGCGAGGGCGGTATCACTGATCTCGCTCTGCCGTAGCCGCTTGATCGCCGAAGCCCGCCTCCCCGATGCGGTGAGCGCCGTGGGTGCTTCCTGCGGGCTCGCTGGTACACGCCGTCCCGCTTCCCGAGGATGCCCGCATCGCGCCCTGCGCGCCGGTCCTCCGGCGTCACGAACCGCAATGCGCTGTGCAGGTGCTCGAGATTGTACCAGCGCACGAAACCCTCCACCCACGCCCTGGCCTCGCCGATGCTCTGGAATGGCCTCCGCGGATACTCCGGCCGATACTTCAGCGTCCGGAACATCGCCTCGGCGTAGGGGTTGTCGTCGCTCACGCGCGGCCGGCTGAACGACGGCACCACGCCGAGCCGCTGAAACGTCGCCAGCATCGTCGAGCCCTTCATCGGCCCTCCGTTATCAGCGTGCAGCACGAGCTTCCCGGGATCGGCCTGCTCGGCCTCGCACGTCCGCTCCACGAGCTCCGCGGCGAGCTCCATGCACTCGTCCTCCTCGACCCGATATCCCACGATCTTCCGGCTGTAGATGTCCAGCACGAGATACAGATAGAAAAACGCTCCCCGTACCGGGCTGCGCAGGTACGTGATGTCCCAGCACCAGACCTGATTCGGCCCCGTGGCCACGCGCTCGCGTGGCTTTTGCGCCTTCGCCGGCCGAGCCTTGCCCCGGTGATTCATGAGCCCCTCGGCCCGTAAAACCCGATAGAAGCTCGATTCCGAGGCCATGTACACGCCCTGGTCCGCGAGCAGCGGCACGATCTGCTTTGGCGACAGGTCGCGGAACGCCGGGCTCGTGGAGACCTCCACGATGCGCTTGCGCTCGGCCTCCGTGAGCTTGTGCGCAGGCTCGTGCCGCGGCCCTTCTCGGCCGTCCTGGCCGCCTCCCTGGGCCTTCCAGCGCGCCACCGTGCGCGCGTGGATGCCGAGTGTCTTGGCGGCGTCTGCGCGCGTGGCGCCGCGCGCGACCGCCTCGTCGACGAGCTCGACGGTCACTTGTCGGTCTCCGGCTCCGTGTCGTCGTCCCCGTCCCCCCAGATCGCCCGGGCTTTTTTTGGAGCACCAAAAGCGCCGCGGTCTCCGCGAGCGCCTTGTCCTTGCGCCGAAGCTGCTTCTCGAGCTCGCGAATGCGCTTCCTGTCCGCCGCGCTGACGGGAGCGGGCTTCTTCACCTTGGCCCCGAGCGCGCCGATGGCCGCTTCACGCCATTGCCGGATCTGCGCCTCGTGAAGCCCTCGTTGTCGCAAGAAAGCTCCGAGCTGATCGGCGGGGAGCTGACCTGCCTCGACGACCGCCCGGAGCTTCTCCTCCGCGCTCCAATCCTCGGGACGACGAGGCGTAGGAGGGGGAGAATCCGGGGTGGAGGGAGGAAGATCCGGTCGAGAAAAACCAGGTTTGTCCGCGGTCACGGCGCGGACACTACACGCTTTCCGGAGCCAGAGCGAGAGGGTCGGCCGCGGAACGCCGGTCTCCGCCGAGAGCGCGGTCGCGGTGACCGCGCTCGGACCGCTGAGCCGCTGGACCATCTTCCGCTTGAAAGCCTCGGTGTATACTGCCATCTTGCGTCCTGTCCCCGCCCCCGATCACGGGTGAGCAAACTTGAGCCTCCGGAGGGGTAGGTTTGTAGGGACAACTTTCCTGACGCAGGGGGTTACTGTTGTTCCGTACGCATGTTGAGGCTCCTTCCGGCGGGGAGCCTGGGCACGAGGGCGACGGGGCGTCAGGACGGGGGGCGGCGAGGACTTACGGACGGATACCCAAAGACCTTCGCCCCCTCCGCCGATACAAGCGCCGCTGGAAGGTAGAACGCCTCTTCGCCTGACTCCAAAGCTTCCGCCGCATCGAGGTACGAGCGCCACGCCGAAAACTTCCTCGGCTTCGTCCATCTCGGATGCGTCGTCCTGTTCCTCAGGAGGCTTCCACGAATCAGGACCCCTGCGTGCTCTCTTCACCCAGGGGCGCTACGATCCGCTGCCATTGAGGAACGGGTTTGTCCCGACGCCAGTGACACCGAGTACCTTCCCTAGCTTCATCAAGCTCCGCAAGAGGTACAGGGAGAGGATGATGACGACGATCCACATCCCCGGCGGGAGCGACGGCATGGATGCGAAGACATCGCGCACGGGCAGTTGCGACATCGTCGATTTGCCCACGTTATGCTGCTTGGAGGCATACCGTGCGACGATGAAGATCGTCGCGATGAGCCCCAGGTTGAGCAGCGTGCCGACGAGCGCCTTGCCAACGGCCGCGGCCTTCGAGAGCCCCGCTTGAAAGCTCATCGCACGCTTGCGGATGAGGTCCGCCTGGAAGATCATGTTCTCCGCGAGCATCGGCGGGACTTTCATCAGATCGTTCACCGCGACCGAGACGTCCTCGCGGACCCGCTTCGACGCCATGCGCTTGAACACCCGAATTCGCTGGGCAGCATAGAAGCGGTTCATGACCTTGTAAAAATCGATGTCCGGAATCACGAATCGGAACGATGCGTCGAGCGCCGTCATCGTGCGAAGCAAGCGGAGGATGGCCCACTCGGGCGGGAACCTGTATCTGCCGATGATCGAAGTAATGGCCGCGTTCAGCGCCGTGAGCGAGCGCTGGTCATAAGGGACGCCCTTGACGTCCGTCAGGCTCTCCCACCGCTCCATGTCGCGGATCATCTCTTTGCGAACCACGTCGAGGTCCACGTCCACCGGGATGCCGGGGACCATCGTGAAATACGCGTCCGCGTACTTGCTGAAATCCTTTCTCCACAGGGCCCTGAGCGCCAGGTTGTATTTCGTGAGCAGACCGGCATCCAGAATGCTGACGGTGCCGAAGTCGATGTACGCGACCCGGCTCTTTCGGAGCATCATGATGTTTCCGGGGTGGAGATCGGCGTGGAGCAGGTTGTCCTCGAAGATCTGTTTGATCATGCTGAGGTACAAGCGGCGACCGAATCTCTTCGGCTTGATCTTGTTCTCCTTGCACCAGGCCTTCGCGCGTGCCGGGTCGTTGACGAGCACGTGGATGTAATCGCTCATCAAGACGCCGTCGAGGTACTCCATCGTCAAGACGCGCTTCGTGCAATATTGCGTGAAAGCCTTGGGCGCGTAGATCCCCTCCTGCTTCAACGTGCGCCGCATGCGGCGCATCGACGCTACCTCCAGGCGATAGTCGAGCTCCTCGACGAGGGTCTGCTGAAGCCCCTCGAACATCTCGTCCCAGCGGGCATACGTCATGAAACGAAAGAGACGGAGAAGCGTGAAGTACCCGCGCAAGATCGCCAGATCCTGGCGGAAGGAGTCCACGATGTTCGGCCGCTGGACCTTCACGGCCACCTTGACGCCCGACTCCCGCAGCCACCCGATATGGACCTGTCCGATCGACGCCGCCGCGATCGGCTCCGTCTCGAAATGCTTGAAGACCTCATCGATCGGACGTCCGAGATCCTCCTCGATGATCTTGCACGCTACGGCGCCCGGGAACCCGTGCGCCCGGTCGTGCAGCCGCGAGAGGTGATCGCAGAACTCCTTCGGCAGGATGTCCCGCCGCATCGCGATGATCTGCGCCGCCTTGATCCAGAGCCCGCCGAGCCTCTCGAACGAGGCCGTGATGGACCTGCCGAGCGCCTCGTAGGTATACTTCCCGCCCGGCCCCGCCGGCCGGCGCAGCCGCCTCATCGCGAGAAACCATACCACCCGCAGGACCATCCCGAAGATGTAGAACACCCGAGACCGCTTGATGGGCTTCGGCGGACGCCCTTTGCCCGTGGAATGAACCACGAGCGGGGTGGGGATCAACTTCTTCTTGAGCATGTCAAACCCACCTTTTACCGGTTCGAGGGGCCGGCGTACAGTGGTATCTCGCAGGCTCTCGGCCCGAGAGGTTACTTGGCGGCGGCGCGCTTGCGCGCAGAGAACAGCGCTACCATGCCGACGACGCGCATGGAAACGTCGTCGAACCGCGCCTCCAGGGCGTGGCGCAGGTCCGCCTCGTTGTCTCGAAGGTTCGAGAACGTGCCCTTCTGATTCAGGATCGGAAGCGCCCTGCGCGCGCGGCTATTCGTGGGGACGCCCTCGCCGAGCACCGTGCTGCCGAAGATCACGCCCGAAGGCGCGAGCAACGCGCCCAGGTGATCGAAGAGCACCGCCTTCTCCGGGATCGACCCAGGTACACAATGGATCATGTAGTTCGTCCCGATCGAGTCGAACGGCTCGCCGTCGAACGGTATCGGCGAGAGCACGCTGCCCTGGATCGTCTTCGGGCGATACCGCGCGATCCGCCTCGCCGTCTTCGCGAGCGGGTTCGGGCTCAAGTCGAGCAGGCAGACGCGCGGCGAGGGCGACGTGAACGTGCAATGGTCGAGCATGTACCCGGTGCCCACGCCCACGTCGAGGTGGTTGTTCGAGATGTACCGATTGTAATGGGCAAGCAGGATGTGCCCCGGGCAATCCCAGAAGTAAGGCGACGTGATGCCGTACACCAGCGCGTCGTAGATCGCCAAGCCGGCGCGCGAGTAACCGGCGACACCCAACCGCTCGGCCTCGCTGACGTTCGTGTATTTGTTGCTCATGTTCTTCTCCCTTTCGCTGTCGAGCGATGAACCTACGGTCGCAGCGCCCGGCAGACGATTTCCAAAAGCTCTCTCGGCGAGGTATCCATGAAGAGGTGCCCGCCGTTCATCATCATCAGTTGAAAAGCACCGTTCGTCATCGCATACCAGGGCCCGAGATCCCCGCGGCCCACCCCTCGATCCTCGACGCCGCCGAGCGCCGTCACCGGGGCATCGGAGAGCCCCCCGACCCGGAAGCGATATCCGAGCGCCAGCGTGAGGTCCGCTCGCATCGTCGGCCAGACCGCCGCGAGGAGCTCCGTGTCCGTGACCGCCGACGCCGTGAGCAATCCAAGCTCGCGCAGCGATGCGATCGCCTCCGGGCCCGTCCCGTCCGTCGAGATCAACGAAGAGAGCTGGGCCTGCATCGGATTCGCGCGATCTGGAGCGGCGCAAGCAGCGACGAACAGATGCCGCGGCGTCACGCCATATCGTGCCCGGAGCGCACGCGAGAGCTCGAACGCGACAAGCCCCCCCACGCTACAGCCGAAGAGAGCGAATGGAAGATCCAAGAACCCCTCGAGCATCGGGGTGAGCGCGTCGACGAGCGGCCCCATCGCGTCGAACGCCGGCTCCCGGAGCCGATCCTCGCGTCCCGGGAGCTGAATCGGGCAAACTTCGATCCAGGGAGGGACCATCTCCGGCCAAGCCCGAAACCGCGAGGCCCCGACGCCGGCATAAGGCAGGCAGAAGAGCCGTACGCGCGCGTCCGGCCGCGGGCAGGGCCTTCGAACCCAGACCGAAGGATCCAGAGAGAGCGGCAATGACACGGGCGCCTTGGCCGTCCCAATCGCTGTGGCAGGAGCGCCCGCGTCCGCCTCCGGCGCAGGCAGCTTTTCGAGCAGGTGCGTCGCGAGTTCTCGCATATCGGCGAATTGCCATGACAACGTCGCCGAGAGCCGCACCCCGAGCCCAGCCTCCAGCCGACGGCGAACCTCGAGGCCCATGAGCGAGTCGAGCCCGAGCGACCGCAGGGGCGTGCGAATGTCGAGCGCCTCGACATCCATATGCACGACCGCGGAGATCTGCTCCTGGACGAACCGCTCCAAGGTCGCGACCCGCTCCACAGGCGAGAGGCCTTGAAGAGAAACCCGCGCGGCCGGCGCAGGGAGGCGCCGCGCAGGCAGCGTGTCGAACCAGTACCGCTCCTTCTGCCACGGATACATCGGCAGCTCGACGACGCGCCCGCCGACCCCACCAAACCTCCGGAAATCTAGAGGGTATCCGTGGACATGAAGTGCCCCGAGTGATTCGAGCAGGCTCCTTTGCTCATCGGCCTGCCGCCGGAGCGACGCGACGACCGCGCCCTCGACGCCCGTCGCACCGAAATTCTCCTCCACCGCCGGGAGCAGGATCGGGTGCGGACTCATCTCGATGAAAATCGTATGCCCTTCGCGCATGAGCTCTTGCGTCACGCGCGAGAAAAGCACGGGCTTGCGCAGGTTGTCCGCCCAGTACTCGGCGACGAGCTCGTCCCCCACGAGCCGCTCCCCCGTCACCGTGGAGCGCATCGGCAGGTTTGCCCTCGCTGGTGCGATCCCCGAAAGCGCCGTGACGAGCTCCGCGCGCAAAGGATCCATCTGCGGGCTATGCGACGCGACGTCCACCTTCACCCGCCTGCAAAACACCCCCCGCGCCTCGAGCCCGGCCAGGACCTCGTCGAGCGCCGCCGGATCCCCCGCTAGCACCGTCGAGCGAGGGCCATTGCTCACCGCGACGCTCAACCGATCGGTCCGACTGGCGAGCAACGCCTCGCACTCGGCCATCGGCAGCTCGACGAGCGCCATCGCCCCCTTGCCGCTCACGGTCCGGAGCAGACGGCTTCGTCGACAGATGACCCTCGCGGCGTCTTCGAGCGAGAGTGCGCCCGCCACATACGCCGCACCGACTTCGCCCATGCTATGCCCGACGACCGCCGCAGGCTCGACGCCCCACGACCGCCACAGCGCCGCGAGCCCGACCTCGATGGCAAAGAGCAAGGGCTGCACGACGTCGATCTCCGCGAACCGCGAGCGCTCCTCGTCGGCCTCGAGCTCCGCGAGCACCGAGAACCCCGCCTCGCGCTGGATCGCGACGTCGCACGCCTCGAGCGCCGCGCGAAACGCTCCCTCCACGCCGAGCAACCTCCGCCCCATCCCCAGCCACTGCGAGCCCTGTCCAGGAAAGACAAACACCACCCTCGGCGCCCCCGGGAGGACTTTGCCCGTGACGAGCCCGGGAGGTGACTCGTCCCGGACGAACGCATCGAGCGCCGCTGCGATCTCGTCCTTCGAAGAGCCCACCACGCTGAGCCGAACGGCGTGGTGGCTTCGACGCAACGACGCCGTCGAGACGAGGTCGACGAGTTCGACCGAGCGACCTTCGCCCCTCGTCAGCCACGCGTGATAGACGCGCCCGAGGTCGCGGAGCGCCTGCTCGCTCTTCGCCGAGAGCGGCAAGAGCAGGGCCGACGCAGCCGGTGGCCCCTCGTGCACTTCGTCCCGCGGCGCCTCCTCCAGGACCACGTGCGCGTTCGTCCCGCTGATTCCGAAGGAGCTCACCCCGGCGATTCGCGGCTTGTCGCCTCTCTCCCAGGGCAACGTCTCGGTTGGAATGACGAACGGCGTGCCCTCGATCGAGATCCGCGGATTCAGCGTTTCGAAGTGGAGGTTCCTCGGGATCGACCCGTGCCGCATGCACGAGACGGCCTTGATGAGCCCCGCCATGCCTGCTGCGGGCCCGAGGTGGCCGATGTTGGTCTTCACGGCCCCGAGCGCGCACCGCGAGCCATTGGCGCGTGGCACCCCGAGCACCGCCTTGAGCGCATCGAACTCGATCGGGTCGCCGAGCGAAGTTCCCGTGCCGTGAGTCTCGACATACCCGACGTCCTCCGGCGCGACGCGCGCGTTCGCGAGCGCCTCGCGGAGCATCGCCTGCTGCGAGAGCACGTTCGGCGCCGTGAGGCCCGTCGAGCGGCCATCCTGGTTCACCGCCGAGCCGCGGATCACCGCGAGGATCGGATCTCCGTCGCGGCGCGCGTCCGAGAGCCGCTTCAGCACCACGACCCCGCACCCCTCACCCCCGACGAACCCATTCGCTTTCGCGTCGAACGTCCGGCACCGGCCGTCCGGCGAGAGCGCCTGCGTTTCCGCCATGAGCACGCCCCACGCTGCGTCGAGCATGACGATGACCCCGGCCGCGATCGCGAGGTCGCTCTCGCCTTGGCGGAGGCTCTGACAAGCGAGGTGCACCGCGACGAGCGAGGACGAGCACGCGGTGTCGATGGTGAGACAAGGTCCTTGCAGCCCGAGCGTATACGAGACACGGCCGGCCGCCGTGCTGCCCATGTTCCCCGTCAACGTGTACGCGTCGTACGCCTTGGCGTCGCGGAGCACCAGCATGTAGTCCGCCGAGTTCATCCCGACGAACACCCCCGTTCGGCTCCCGAGGAGCGATTCGGCGCGCTGGCCAGCGCGCTCGAGCGCCTCCCACGTCACCTCGAGCAAGAGCCGCTGCTGCGGATCGAGCCGCGACGCCTCCCGCGGCGAGATCTCGAAGAAGCCCGCGTCGAACCGATCGACGCCCTCGAGCATCGCGCCCCACCTGAGTTCGGGCTTGTTCGCCACGAGATCCTCGACGGCCCAGCGCTCCTCCGGGATCCGCACGACGCCGTCCGCGCCGTCGAGGAGCGCCCCGAAAAAACTCTCCGGATCCGCGCCGCCCGCGGGGAACCGGCACGACATGCCGACGATCGCGATGGGCTCGTGCTTGGCGCGCTCGAGCGACTCGATCTTGTCCCGCGAGGCGCGAAGCGCGAGCAGCGCGCGCTTGACGCGGGAGAGGCCGTACGTCCCTACGGGCTCGTGGTCGTGGATGGTCATGCTGAATGGCCCCCGAGCGCCTCGATCTCCGCATCGAGTGCGGCCTCGGCTTCCTCTTCGGTCATGTCCCGCACACGCGTCAAGTCGACGCGCGCCGCGAGCCAAGGACGCTCGGGCGACGATGTCGCGTGGCGAGACGGGCGGGCCGTCTCCTCGAGCAAATCGAGCAGGTGCGAAGCGAGCGCGGACGCGCGCGGATACGTGAACAAGAGCGTCGCCGAGAGATCGAGGCCCAAGCCCGTGCAGAGCCGGTTGCGGATCTCGAGGCTCGTCAGCGAATCCACGCCGAAGCTCTGGAATGGCGCGTCGCGACCCATGCGAGCAGGATCGAGCCGAAGCGCGGCGCCTGCGTGCTCGAGGACATACCGCTCGAGGAGCGCGAGGCGCTCGGCAGGCGCGTGGGCCAACAGCGTCTCGACGAAGCTCGGCGCGGCGGCGCGAGCCGAGGAACGCGCGCCCTCGGCGACGAGCTCCGAGAGCAAGGGCAGGCCCGCGGCGGTCGGGAAGAACTCGACCCAGGACCGCACGTCGAAGCGCGCGATGGCGACCTCGACGCGAGGACGCGCGAGCAAGGAGCGCAACCCGGCGAGCCCCTCCGCCGCCGTCAGAGCCTGCATGCCGCGCAGCGAGCGCGGCGCGCCGGCGTTCGCCTGGCCAGCACGCGCGAACGGACCCCAATGGATGGTCGCGGAAGGAAGGCCCGCGCGCACCCGCTCCCGCGCGAGCGCGACGAGAAGCGCGTCGGACGCCGCGTCGTTCGCGCGCGCCGGAGAACCAAGGAGCGACGAGAGTGAGGCGCACACCAGGAAGAAATCGAGCGCGCGATCCGCGGTGAGCTCGTGCAAGTGGAGCCCGCCGAGCGCCTTCGGGGCGAGCGAGGCGCGCAAGCTCGCCTCGGTCTGTCCGAGCAGCGTATGGTCGTCGAAGACGGCGGCGGCGTGCACCACGCCCCCGAGCTCGGGCAGGTCCGCGTCGAGCGCCGCGAAGAATCGCGCGAGGTCCTCGCGGCGCGCGACGTCCACGTCCGCGACGATCACGCGCGCGCCCGCGGCCTCGAGCTCCGCGATGACGCTCCGTGCCTCTTCGCTCGCAGCTCGCGTGTCCAGGAGCGCGAGGCTCCGCGCCCCGAGCTCCACGAACCAGGCCGCGAACGCGAGCCCCATCGCGCCGAGCCCGCCGGTGATCAAGTACGTCCGATCCGCAGCGAGCCCCACCTCGGGCGCGCCTCCCTCGAGGTCTGTTCGGACCACCCGCGCCGCATATCGACCCTCCGAGCGGAGCGCGATCGTATCCTCACGCTCGCGGCTCGCGAGCTCGCGGCAAAGGAGCTCGACCTCGGCCTCGGCCTCGACGATGCCGAGGTCGATCCGCGCACACGCCAGCTCTGGATGCTCGACCGCGATCGTGGCCCCGAGCCCGAACAGAGGCGCCTGCGCGACCGAGACGGTTTCACCCGGACGCACCGCCTGCGCGCCTCGCGTGACCAAGAAGAGCCGCGGCGGCTCGCGGAAACCGTGGCGCACCATCGCCTGCATGGCATACGCGGCGCTCGTCGTCGCCCGAACCGCGCCCGAGAAGAGCGCGTCGGCCGGAGCGGCGGCGAGAGGCGCGGCGTCCAACCCAGAGAGGTGCACGACGCCCCGACAATGTTCGGCCGTGCCAAACGCCTCCTGGAAGAGGCGACGGTAATCGTCGGGCCTCGACGCGTCGATGGTATACGCATGGGGGCCGACCCGAGAATAGGTGCCCGACGCCTCGACGCGGATGCAACGCGCGCCGAGCGACGACAGACGCTCGAGGAGGGCCCTCCCCAGGCCGGCCTCGTCCATGAACAGAACGAACGACGCAGATCGAGGGAAGGACGGCTCGGGCGAGGGCTCGATCCGCCGCCATGCGAGCTCGTACGTGCATCCTGGGAGCAAAGGCGCGGGCGCCACGTCGAGGGGTGACGTGGGCCGCGCAGGCGTGGCGCCCTCGATCCAGAACCGCTCGCGCTGCCAAGGATAACTCGGCAGATCCACGACGCGTCCGCCTTCGGGGTAGAGCCGCCGAAAATCGATGGGGTAGCCGTGCACGTACAGCCGGCCGAGCGAATCGAGAATGCTCCGGCGCTCGGCCACGCGAAAGCGCAGCGACGAGACCGCAGCCCCTTCGACCTTGGCCCGCAAGAGCGCCTCGTTCACCGACGGGAGGAGGCTCGGGTGCGGGCTCATCTCGACGAACAGCGTCGCTCCGTCGTCGATGAGCCGCTCGACGACCGGCGCGAAGAGCACGGGGTTGCGGAGGTTCTTCGCCCAGTACTCGCGCGATAGCTCCGGGCCCGACACGCGCTCGGCGGTCACGGTCGATTGCATCGCGACGCTCGCGGGCCCCGGAGCGAGGCCCGCGAGCGCTGCGCGGAGCTCCGTCGCCAGCGGCTCCATCTGCGGGCTATGCGACGCCACGTCGACCTTCACCGGCTGGCAAAACACCGATCTCGCCGCGAGTTCGGCCAAGAGCTCCGCGATCGCCGCAGGCTCGCCCGAGATAACCGTCGATCGAGGGCCATTGCTGGCTGCGACGCTGACGAGGTGCTTGCGCGTCGCAATCGCGCGCTCCGCGTCGTCCATGGACAGCTCCACCATGGCCATCGCCCCTTTGCCGCGCACCTTCCGCAAGAGAGCGCTCCGACGACAGATGACCTTCGCGGTGTCCTCCAGGGAGAGCGCGCCCGCGACGCATGCCGCCGCGACCTCGCCCATGCTATGACCCAGCACCAGATCGGGCTCTACGCCGTACGAGCGCCACAGCGCCGCGAGCGCGACCTCGATGGCGAAGAGCACCGGCTGCGCCACGTCGATCTGGGCAAGCCGCGAGCGCCCCTCCTCGGCGCGCATCTCGGCAATGACGGAGAACCCCGCCTCGCGCAGGATCGCCGCGTCGCAAGCTGCAAGCGCGTCGCGGAAGGCAGGCTCCTCGTCGGCGAGCCGCTGCCCGACCCCCGGCCAGATCAGACCCTGGCCAGGAAAAACGAAGACGACCTTCGGCGCCGCGGCGCGCGCCTGCCCCACCTCGAGGCCCGGGGGCGATCCACCGCCCAGGAACGCCGCGAGCGCCCCCGCGAGCTCCTCCTTGGAGGCCCCCGAGACCACGAGTCGATGGGCGTGATGCCGGCGCCGGAGGCTGGCGGTGAAGGCGATATCCCCGAGGTCCGCCGCTGTTTCGCCGAGGAACCCGACGTATCTCCGCGCTGATTCGGCGACCGCGGCCTCGCTCTTCGCCGTGATCGGCAGCAGATGACACGAGGCCGGCGGCGCCGATTTCTTGGACGACCGCGGCGCCTCCTCAAGGACGACGTGGGCGTTTGTCCCCCCGATGCCGAACGAGCTCACGCCCGCCCGCCGCGGCGCGGCGCTCGGCCTCCATTCATGCGACGCCGCCCGGATGTAGAAGGGGCTATGCTCGATCCCGAGCTCGGGGTTCAGCTTCTCGAAGTCGACGTTCGCGGGGATCAAGCCGTTCTCGATGGCGAGCACGGCCTTGATGAGGCCCGCGATGCCGGCCGCCGACTCGAGGTGCCCCACGCTCGATTTCAATGCTCCGATCGCGATCCGTCCTCGCTCCGCGACCCCGGCGAAGGCCTGCTTGAGCGCCGCCATTTCGATGGGATCGCCGATCGGCGTGCCGGTGCCGTGCGCCTCGATGTATCGAATGGTGCCAGGGTCGACGCGCGCGACTGCGAGCGCCTCGGCGATCACCTGCGTCTGGCCCCCCACGCTCGGCGCGGTGAAACCGACCTTCAGAGACCCGTCGTTGTTGATGGCGCTGCCCCGAATGACGGCTCGAATCGGATCCCCGTCTTCGAGGGCGTCCTCGAGCCGCTTCAGGACCACGACCCCGACGCCGTTGCCGAAGATCGTCCCCTGCGCTCGCTCATCAAAAGCGCGGCAATGACCGTCGGGCGACAGGATGAACCCGTCCTCGTACTTATAGCCCCTGCCGCGCGTGAGCCGCATCGTCACGCCACCTGCAAGGGCGACGTCGCACTCGCGCGCGAGCAGGCTCCCGCACGCCACGTGCACGGCCACGAGCGACGTCGAGCAGGCCGTCTGGATGGCGACCGAGGGGCCCTTCAGGTCGAGCTTGTACGACAGGAACGTGGGGAGATAGTCCTTGTCGTTGCCGAGCAGGGATTGAAACCCCTCATAGACATTGCCCTGCATGTCGAGCCGCGTCGACAGATAGCTGCTCGCGCTCGAGCCTGCATAGACGCCGATCGACCCCTCGTATACCTGCGGATCTACGCCGGCGGACTCGAGTGCCTCCCACGCGCACTCCAGGAAGAATCGGCGCTGCGGATCCATGAGCTCCGCGTCGCGGCGCGTGATATCGAAGAAAGATGCGTCGAAGAGGTCGAAGCCCTCGAGCAACGCCGCGGCAGGAACGATTCCCTCGGCGGGAGCTTCGTCTAGATGAGAAATTCCCGAAACGCCCCCCCTCAGGTTCCTCCAGAACTCCGAAAGGTTCGCTGCGCCAGGGAACCGACCCGCCATGCCGATGATGGCGACGGCCCCCTCGATCACGTCACTCATGGTTGCTTCGCACAAGAATCACGGTCACCGCTCGCTACCGACGCGGCGACAGCTCTTGTTGGCACGAGCCGGCGCCGCCGTGCAAGTAAAATCCGCCACGGGCGAGGGCACCGCCGCCTCGCCGGGTCGAGCCGACGAGCGCGCGCAGTACGAGTCATGGGGCTCGATGGCCCTTGACAGCCAGGAGACGTTGTGTCTCTTTTCGCATTTTCCGGGGACACATGAGCATCCATCGACTTTTGACCGATCTTGCACAACAAGGGATCAAAATTTCTGCGAGCGGAGAACAGCTCCAGGTCCAAGCGCCCAAAGGCGCGCTCACCGCGGAACTCCGAGAGAGAATAGCGCGAAACAAGGCAGAGTTGCTCACGTTGCTGCGAGAGGACCCGCTGGATGCACAAGGACGGGCGCAGATCGTACCCGCCCCGGCGGAGCGGCACCTCCCATTCCCGCTCACCGATATCCAGAAAGCTTATTGGCTCGGCCGAACCGGCGCCTTCTCGGTACCTACCGGGATCCACACGTACAGCGAATACCATTGCGCGAACCTCGACATCGAGAGGCTCCGCGCAGCGCTCGCAACGGTCGTCGCGAGGCACGACATGCTGAGGGCGCACACGCTGCCCGATTTCATGCAGGTGGTCGATCCCGAGGTCGAGCCCAACTTCGAGGTCGTCGACCTCCGCGGCCTCACGCCGAGCGAGCAATCGGAGCGGCTCGCCGCGCTGCGCAGCGTGATGTCCCATCGCGTCTACGACACGGACAAAGCACCCCTGCACCACGTCGTCGTCTGCCGCCTGGACGGTTCGAATTCCCGTCTCGTCACGAGCTTCGACGCGATCAACGTCGACGGGGCGAGCTTCGCGATCCTCTTCAAAGAGTGGCTGCACTTCTACGAGGCGCCCCGCGCCGCGTTGCCCCCGCTCGGCCTCACATACCGCGACTACGTCCTCGGGCTCGAGGCGCGCAAGCAGCTCCCGTCCTACCAGCGCTCCCTCGAATACTGGACTGCGCGCGCGGCGGACCTCCCGCCCGCGCCCGCGCTGCCCATGGCGAAGGACCCCTCAGAGCTCGAGCAGACCCGCTTCGAGCACCTGGAGACCCCCCTCGACACGGCGCACTGGAACGCCTTGAAGGACCGCGCGAGCGCCGCGAAGGTCACGCCGACCATCGTCTATCTGACCGCCTTCGCCGAGGTGCTCGGTCAGTTCAGCGCGAACCCGCGTTTCACGCTCAACGTCACGCTCTTCAATCGCCTACCGCTGCACCCGGACATCAATTCGATCATCGGCGATTTCACCTCGATGCTCCTCGTCGACATCGATACCGGGACGAACGAGACGTTCGAGGAGCGCGCGCGCCGCGTGCAGCAGACGTTATGGGAAGCCATGGAGCACCGGGAGGTGAGCGGCATCGAAGTGCAGCGTCAGGTTGCCCGCGCCCGAGGCGAGCACCGCGGCGCGCTCTTCCCCATCATCTTCACGAACATGCAGCGGCACGAGGGACTGCACGCGCTGAAGAAGCTCGGCGACCTGAACTACTCCGTCACACAGACGCCGCAGCTCGTCCTCGACCACCAGCTCATCGAGCACGACGGCAACGCGCTCGTCATCTGGGACTACGTGGTGGGCGTCTACCCCGAAGGCCTCATGCGCGACATGTTCGAGGTATACACGCGGCTCCTCCGGAGGCTCGCCGACGATGACGCGGCCTGGTCGAGCGCATCCCTCGATCTCATGCCCGAAGCGCAACGGGCGCGCCGCCTGGCCGTCCATGCGACCGACGCAGGCCCGATCCCCGAAGAGCTCCTGCACGTCGCGTTCGAACGGATCGCAGACGACACGCCCCAAAAACCTGCGGTCATCAGCTCGAGCCGGACATTGACCTACGAGGAGCTCGACCGCCGCGCGAACCACCTCGCGCACGAGCTGCGCGCCCGCGGCGTCGGGCCAGACAAACTCGTGCCGATCGTCATGGAGAAAGGCTGGGAGCAGGTCGTCGCCGTCTTCGGCGTGCTCAAGGCGGGCGGCGCGTACGTGCCGCTCGACGCAGCGGGCTCGGAGGAACGGCTGCGCGCGATGATCCGGGACACCAAGGCCCGCGTCGTCCTGACGCAGGCGCGATTCGAGAATGCCGCACCCTGGGCCGAAGGCGTAGAGCTCCTCGTGGTGAACGACGAGCCGCCGAGAAACGGCCAGGAGAAGCGGCTTCCTCCGCTACAAGAACCACGGAACCTCGCCTACGTGCTCTATACGTCGGGCTCCACAGGGCAACCCAAGGGCGCGATGATCGAGCACCGCTCCGTGATGAACCGAATGACCGAGGTCCGCGATCGGTTCGGCCTCCGCCCGACGGACCGCGCCATCGCGCTCACCGCGCTGCACCACGACCTCTCGGTGTTCGACATGTTCTGCGTGCTCGCCGTGGTGGGCGGCTCGATCGTCCTGCCCGACGCCGACAAGACACGCGAACCTGCGCATTGGGCCGATATCGTCCGCGAGCATGGCGTGACGCTCTGGAACTCGGTGCCGACCTTCATGCAAATGATGGTGGAGCACGCCGAAGGCGACGCCGACGCGTCCCGCGCCGACCTCGCGTCGCTGCGGTGGGTGATCTTCTCGGGCGATTTCATCCCCGTCGATCTGCCCGATCGGCTGCGCGCCCTGGCTGCCGACGTCACCGTCATCGGCGCCGGCGGTCCGACGGAGACGACCGTCTGGGACATTTGCTATCCCATCGGGGAGATCGACCCTAAATGGAAGAGCATCCCCTACGGCCGCCCCATGCGCGCCGCGACGTACCACATCCTCGACGCAAGGCTACGCGAGCGACCCGATTGGGTCCCCGGCGAGATGTACATCGGTGGCGTGGGCCTCGCCCGAGGGTATTGGGGCGACGAAGAAAAGACGCGCGAGCGCTTCCTCCCCCATCCGACGACCGGCGAGCGACTCTACAAGTCGGGAGACCTCGGCCGATGGCTCCCCGATGGCAACATCGAAATCCTCGGCCGAGCCGACTTCCAGGTGAAAATCCGCGGGTATCGAATCGAGCTCGGTGAGATCGAGGCGGCCCTCGAGGCGCACCCCTCCGTCAAAGACGCGATCGTGCTCGCGGTCGGCGAAAAAGCCGTGGACAGGCGGCTCTGCGCGTACGTGGTCCGCAAACCCGAAGAGAGCCCCGCGCCCACGCCTACGCCCGCCGCACCCATCCCGGCCGCGAGCAGCGCCGACAAGGCCGATTTCAAACTGGCTCGGCACGGGCTGCGAAGAGACCTCGCGACGGCGCCCTCCGTCCCGCTCGACGTGCAAGAACAACGCGAGATGCTGCGCGAGGTCTACGCGCGCCGCCGCAGCATCCGCTCGTTCCGCGACAACCCCGCCTCGCGCGCCGGGTTGAGCCGGCTCCTCGGTGGACTGGCGGCCATCGAGCCCGAGGGCGCAGTCCTGCCGAAATACCTCTATCCCTCGGCCGGCAGCCTCTACCCCGTGCAGACCTACGTTTATGCCAGGCGAGTCGAGGGCGTCGAGCAAGGATTCTACTATTACGATCCGCACGACCACGCGCTCCGGAAGGTCTCGGACGAGGTTATGGACCGCGCCGCGCACGCGCCGCCCAACGTCGACATCTTCGAACACTCCGCCTTCGTGGTCCTCTTCATCGGCAAGATCTCCGCGATCGAGCCGCTTTATGGGCCGCTCGCGCGCGACTTCTGCCTGCTAGAAGCAGGGTACATGGGCCAGCTGCTCATGGAGCGCGCGCACCTCTCGGGCCTCGGCCTCTGTCCGATCGGCTTCTTCGATTTCGACCGCTTCCGGTCGGCGGTTGGCGCCGACGCGTCGTCGGTCTTCGTGCACGGCATGATCGGCGGCGTTGCGGACCCCGCCGAGTACAGCGTCGACGCGCTCTCCATGGAGTCGGCCCCGAAGCGGACCCCGCAAGCCGCAGCGTCGAGCTTCCCCGAACGGATGCGGTCCTTCCTCCAGCGGAAGCTGCCTGAATACATGATCCCGAGCGCGTTCGTCGAGCTCGACGCCATGCCGCTCACCTCCAATGGGAAGGTCGACCGCAAGGCCTTGCTCGCACTGAAGCTGGAAGCGCCGAAGCCGCACGCGGAAGCCGGTGCGCTGCCACAGAGCGCCCGCGAGGAGAGCCTGGCGAAGGTCGTGCGCGAGGTCCTCGGCCTCGACGAGATACGCGTTCACCAGAACTTCTTCGAGGTCGGGGCGACGTCCCTTCAAATGGTCATCATCGCCAAACGCCTGCGCGCAGTCCTCGACCGCGAGGTCCCCATCACGTTGCTCTTCCAGTCGCCGAACATCAGCGCGCTCGCCGCAGCCCTCGCCGGCGCGGAGCCCGAAGCCGCGCCGCAGAAGAAGGCCCAGGAGCGGGCCGAAGCCCGCCTCAAAGCCCGCACCCGTCGCTGAGCCTCCTCAAATCGTCAAGATTTCCATCTCCTCGTCGCTCTTCTCGGGTGCGGCCTGCACGTCCTTGACGAGGTGCTTGATCGACAACTCCTGGAGCAAATGAGCCGCCAGCGCGCCGAGCTCGTCATATTTGCTCAAGGCTACGATCGAAGGCTCGAAGCCGAGGCCCATCCGAATACGATTGCGCAGCTCGAGCCTCATCAGCGAGTCGACCCCGAGCCGATGGAACGACGCGCCTCGCTCGATCTGCGAGACGTCGAGCCGAAGCAGGTAGCCCATCTCGCGCGCCAGGAAGTCCTCCATCATCGCGAAGCGCGCAGCGTCCTCGGCGCCCGCGAGCGCGGCGAGCAGCTCCGACGACCGAGCATCCTCGGCGGCCGCGACCCTCGCGCCTTCCGCGAGGAGTTCGGCGAAGAAGCCGGAGCGACCCGCGCTCGAGTAGAACTCGCTCCACCGCCGCGCGTCCAAGCGGACCACGCCCACCTCCGCGCGCGGGCGCTCGAAGAGCCTCTGCAATGCCGAGAGCCCTTCGGTCGCGGAGAAGATCCCAATGCCGCGAGACTCGAGACGCTTGCCCCGGTTGTCGCCCTGGGCCGCGAGGCCCACGCCGCCGAACGGGCCCCATTGAACGCTGATCGAACGAAGCCCCCGGCGCGACCGCTCGCGCGCGAGCGCATCGAGCATCGCGTTCGCGGCCGTGTAGTTGCCTTGTCCAGGCGAGCCGAGGAGCGAAGCGACCGACGAATACAGGAGGAAGAAGTCGAGCCCACGCTCTCGGGTGAGCTCGTGCAGGTTCCACGCGCCGAGCGCTTTCGGCGCGAAGACGGCGCGGAAGCTATCGCCGGACAGATCCAGCAGCGTGTGATCGTCGAGGACAGCCGCCGCATGCACCACCCCGGCGAGCTTGGGCATCGCTACGTCGAGCGTCGAAAAGAGCGCTGCCAGCTCCTCGCGCCGCGACACGTCCACCGATGCGACGAAGACGTCCGCGCCGGCTTCGCGCATCGCCGCGATCGCCCGCTCCGCCTCTGCGTTCGGCGTTCGCCGTCCCACCAAGGCCACGTGTCGCGCGCCCCGCTCGACGAGCCAGCTCGCGAGCGAGAGCCCGAGCCCGGTGAGGCCTCCCGTGATCAAGTAACTTCGATCCGGGCGCAGCGCGACGGCCTCGGCCGTGTGCAGAGGCTCGATTCGCACGGAGGAGTCCTTCATCGCGATCGCGAGCCTGCCGATGTGCTTCGCCTGCGCCAGGTCATGAAACGCGTCCGCCGCGCGTGACGCCGGAAAGACGATCGTCGGCAGCGGCGCGAAGACCTTCTTCTCGACGAGGCCGACGATATCCCGCAGAATCACGCGCGCCCGCTCGGGCCACTTCCGCAGGACGCCGCGCAGGTCGAGGAGCGAAAGCGAGAGGTTGCGCAAGAACGGCCGCAGGCCAAGCTGCTTGTCGTCGTACGCGTCGCGCAATCCGATTTCGATGAATCGGCCATGATCGCGTAGGAGCGAAATGCTCGCCGGGATGAACTCCCCCGAAAGCGAGTTCAGAACGACGTCGACGCCCTCGCCTTTCGTGATGCTCCGGATCTTCTCGGCGAAGCCGAGCGAGCGCGAATCGAGGACGTGCACGACCCCGAGCGAGCGCAAATACTCCCGCTTGGCTTCGCTGCCCGCCGTCGCGAAGATCTCGGCGCCGATGTATTTCGCGTATTGAATCGCCGCGAGCCCGACCCCGCCCGCGCCCGCGTGGATGAGCACCCGCTCGCCTGGGGCGAGCCGGCCCAGATCGTGGAGCGCGTAATATGCCGTCATGAATGCGATCGGCATCGTCGCTGCCTCTTCCCAGCGCAGCCACGGTGGCTTGCGAGCGCATAGCCCGCTCGACGTCTTCGCGTACGTACCAAACGAGCGTGTGGCAATGGCGAGGACCTCGTCTCCCACGGCGAACTCGGTGACCGCCTCGCCGACCGCGACGACCCGCCCGGCACATTCGTAACCGAGCCGCGGCCTGCCCGGCTCCGCCCCATCCGCGTCGTCGGGCACGACGCCGAGCGCCAGAAGCACGTCCCGGAAATTGAGGCCCGCCACCTCGACCTCGATCACCACGTCGAGCGGGCCAGGCTCGAGAGGCCGCATCTCCTCCAGCGTGAGCTCGCCGAGCACACCGACGCGCCGAATCGCAAGATGGAAGGGCCTGGCGTCCGCGGGCTCGAGCCGGGGCTCGGGCCGAGCGCCTTGCTCCAGCCCAAACGAACCCTGTACGAGTCGCGCCACGTACCGGCCATCCCGCCGCAACGCGATTTGATCCTCGCCGTCCTCGTGAACGAGATGCCGTGCGATGAGCTCGATTTCCTCGTCGAAAGCGTCAGCGGCGAGGTCGAGCCGCGCGCACCGGAGCTCGGGGTGCTCGACGGCGATCGTCCTCGCGAGCCCGAGGAGCGGAGCCTGGGAGACCGAGACCGACTCCCCAGGCGCCACCGCCTGCGCCCCGCGCGTGAGCAAGAAGAGTCGCGGCAATGCTTGGAAACCATGCCCGAGCAGCGCTTGCGCCAAGTACGTCGCGCTCACGCTCCCGCGCTCGAGATCCACCGCGAGGGTCTCGACTGTCGTCGCCTCGAAAGGCGCGGCGTCGAGGCTCGCGAGGTGCAGCACCCCACGGCAAGTCCCACCTTCGCCGAAGGCGTCGCGCAAGAGCCTGCGATACTCGTCGAGCTTCGAGTAATCGAGCGTATGACGATCTTCCTCGAGGCGCGCATACGATGCCCCCTCGAAGACCCGCACGCATCGCTGTCCCTGTGCCGCTAGGAGAGCGCAGAGCGATTCGCCCACGCCGCTTCGATCCATGAAGACGAGCCATGCGCTCGGCTCGGCCCAATGCATGGCTGGCAAGGGCTCGACGCGCCGCCACGCGACCTCGTGCACCACGCGAGCGAGCGGATCCTCCGCGGTGGCGAGGAGCCGCTTCACGCAGAACCCCTCGATTTCAACGAGACGCCTGCCCTCGTCGTCCACGAGCGCGAGATCGAAGACGAGCGAGCCCTCGACGCGGGGCACGTCCGTGCGCTCGGTCGCGAGGACCCACACGTCCTGGGAAGGCCGAGCCCAGACGGCGACCCGCCCGATCTCGACCGGCACATAAGGCGAGCCGTCGGGCGACGCAGCCGCGACGAGCCCCGCGACGACCTGGAAGCAAGCGTCCAGCAGCGCGGGGTGAAGCAGATACCCGCTCGGGTCCACCCCCTCCGGCAGCCGGACCTTGCCGAGCGCCTCGCCTGGGGCGAACCATAACGAAGCGACCCCCTGGAACGCCGAGCCATACTCGATCTGTCGCGCCCGCATGCGCTCGTAATGGTCCGCCGTGGCGAGCGCCTCGCCGCGCGGTTGCTTGAGGGCCTCCGGCCGCACCGATGCTCGCTCGGCGCGCTCGCCGGACACGGCTCGGATCCGCCCGCTCGCGTGGCGGGTCCAAGCTGCGTCCGGCGCGTTTCGGCTCGAGATGTGAAACGCCGAGCGTCCCTCCGCTTCGTCGGTCACGACCACCTGAACGATCGTCTCGACGTCCTCCGAGAGCGTGAGCATCCGTTCGAAGACGACCCCCTCGATGACGAGTGCCTCCGCTGCGAGCCGCTCCTCGCCAGCTTCGAGCGCCATCTCGATGAAGCCGGCGCCGGGGAAAACGACCTCGGATTGAACCTTGTGGTCGCGGAGGTACGGGAGCGACCCGAGGCCGAGCGCCCGTTCCCAGAAATGGTCGCCGATATCCTTCGAGCTATGGAGCCGCGCCCCCAAGAGGGCATGTCGAGACGCGGCGAGACCCCGCGAAGCCCCGCGCGGAGACGTTGCCCGCCGATCCTTCGTCTCGACCCAGAAGCGCTGCCGCCGCCACGGGTACGTAGGCAGCGGCAGAACGCGCCCTCCCTCCGGATGGAATTTTTTCCAATCCGTGGGAGCGCCCTGCACGTAGAGGCTGCCGAGCGCAGCGAGCAGGCACGCGCGCTCGTCTCGGTTGCGGCGCAGCGTCGGGATCGCGCGGCTGCCATCGTTCTGCGGCCCGAGCGTCCGATCGATGTTCATGCTCAGGACGGCGTGCGGCCCGATCTCGACGAACAGCGCCCGCCCCGAGCGCGCGGCGCGCGTGATGGCCTGCGAGAGCCGCACGGCCCGCCGGACATTCGCTCCCCAATACGTGGCGTCGAGCGACTCGCCCGAGATTTCTTCCCCCGTCACGCTGCTGATCATCCGGAGGGTCCCGGGTTCCGACGTCCATCCCCCGAGCGCCGCCACGAGCTCGTCGCGGAGCGGCTCCATCTGCGGGCTGTGGAACGCGTAATCCACGCGGAGCTGCCGCACCTCGATCCCTTCCGCCACGAGCTCGGCCGAGAGCGCCTCGATGGCCTCCGTCTCGCCCGAAAGCACGACCTGCTCGGGGTCGTTGATCGCCGCG
Organism: Polyangium spumosum; assembly: GCF_009649845.1. Lineage (NCBI taxonomy): Bacteria > Pseudomonadati > Myxococcota > Polyangiales > Polyangiaceae > Polyangium > Polyangium spumosum. The sequence goes on along the minus strand of NZ_WJIE01000021.1, from coordinate 58,218 downwards.
ATCCCCACGCGATCACCAAGCCGCGCGACGCGCGCCAGCGCCGCCGCCTCCCCGAGCGCCGCCGTGATCATCCGGCCGCACCCCGTAGCCTTTTGCATGACCCTCGCCCGCAGGGAGACGAGTCGCGTCGCTTTGTCGAGCGTGAGCGCCCCGGCCACGTGCGCCGCCGCGATCTCACCGACGCTGTGTCCGATCAGCAGATCCGGCTCCACACCCCAGGAGCGCAAGAGTGCGGCGAGCGCCACCTCGATCGCAAAAAGCGCGGGCTGCGCGACGATCGTCTCCGCAAGCCGCGTGTTCGCCTCGTCCTTGCCGATCTCCTCGAGGACCGAGAAGCCCGTATGTGATGACAGTGCCGCATCGCACGCCGTAATCGCCTCTCGAAACACGGGCTCCTCGGCGAGCAACCGCCTGCCCATGCCCGGCCATTGCGAACCCTGTCCCGAGAAGACGAACACGATCTTCGGCGCCGCGGCGGGCGCTCGGCCCGCCACGAGCCCCGGCGGCGTCTCCCCGTGGGCAAACGCGTCGAGCGCCGCGACGATCTCCCCCTTCGATGCCCCCACCACAGCGGCGCGATGCTCGTGATGCGTGCGACGTACACTCGTGGCGTATGCGATGTCGCTCAACGATATCTGCCCGCTGCGCGCTTCGTCCTTCAACCAGTCACGGTACGCCGTCGCGAGCGCCCGCAGCGCGGGCTGGCTCTTCGCCGAGAGCGGCAGGAGGTAACTCGATCGGGCGGGCACCTCTCTCGCGGGCTCGGCGGGCGCTTCTTCCACGACGATGTGCGCGTTCGTCCCGCTGATCCCGAACGCGCTGACGCCCGCGCGCCGCGGCTCGACTCGACGCTGCCAAGGGGTGTTTTCGGTCGGAATGACGAACGGCGTCCCGTCCAGCGACATCCGCGGGTTGAGCGTCTCGAAGTTCAGGTTCTTCGGGACAACCCCACGTCCGAGGCAGAGGATTGCTTTGATCAAACCGCCGATCCCCGCCGCCGCCTCCATGTGGCCAACGTTCGTCTTCAAAGCCCCGAGCATGCAGAGCGAGCCGTCCCGGCGGGGCACGCCGAGCACCGCCCGTAGCGCCTCGAATTCGATGGGATCCCCGAGCGACGTTCCCGTCCCGTGCGTCTCGACGTACCCGATGTCCTCCGCCGAGACGCGCGCGCTCTCGAGCGCCGTCCGCAAGAGCGCCTGTTGCGAGAGCACGTTCGGCGCCGTGAGGCCCGTCGAGCGGCCATCCTGGTTCACCGCCGAGCCGCGGATCACCGCGAGAATTCGATCGCCGTCCCGCTTTGCGTCCGAGAGCCGCTTGAGCAAGACAGTCCCCGCGCCCTCGGCGCGCACGAAGCCGTTCGCGCGGGCGTCGAACGTCTTGCACCTCCCGTCCGGTGCGAGCGCCTGCGTCTCGCCCACCAGGGTCATGAACGTCGGATCGAGGATGAGCCCGACGCCCCCCGCCACGGCGAGATCGCTCTCCCTTTGACGAAGGCTCTGGCAAGCGAGGTGCACGGATACGAGCGACGACGAGCACGCGGTATCCACCACGACGCTCGGCCCCTCGAAACCGAACGCGTACGAGATCCGTCCCGCGGCCGTGCTGAACACGGTCCCCATCGCGGCGTACATGTCGAGCTCCGTCCCCTCGCGGACGATATGCGCGTAATCCGCGCTGTACATGCCGACGAAGACGCCGGTCTTGCTGCCGAGGAGCGCCTCGACGTTCTGACCGCCGTGCTCGAGCGCCTCCCACGTCACCTCGAGCAGCAGCCTCTGCTGCGGATCGAGGCACATCGCCTCGCGGGGCGAGATCCCGAAGAACGCGGCGTCGAAGCCGTCGACCGCGCCGATCAAGCCCGCCCATTGGAGCTCGGGCCGGTCGCGGGGGATCGCCTCGGAAGGCCATCGCTCGCGCGGGATACGCGCCACCCCGTCGACGCCCCCGAGCAGGGCTTCGAAGAACGCATCCGGACCATCGCCCCCGCCGGGGAACCGGCAACCGATGCCGATCACCGCGATCGGCTCGAACGGCTCGGCGTCCTGCACGATGACCGCGGGCGCGACGGGACGATTTTTCTGAATCGCAGCGGCCTGCTCTTGCGGGCTCGGCTCGGCGACGGGCGCCGGCTCCACTATCGGCAGCAGGTACCGGGCGAGCGCGGCCACGTTGGGGTAGGTGAACGTGACCGTCGCAGAAAGCCGCACGCCGAGGCTCGACTCGAGCCGATTGCGCAGCTCCAGGGTCATCAAGGAATCCATGCCGAGGCTCGTCAGCGCCGTGCTCCGGTCGATCCGCGCCGGGTCGAGATGCAGCACCAGCGCGACCTGCTCCAAGACATGCTTCTCCAGCAGCGCCGGCCGCTCGTTCGCAGGCGCGGCCTCGAGCAAACGCCGCGCGCTCTCCGTCCCCCTCGCGCGGCGGCCTCCCGCGTGCTTCGTAATCTCCGCGAAGAAGGGCAGGCCCGCGGCGCTCGGGTGGAACTCCACCCATTGCCGGACGTCGAAGCGGACCACGCCCACCGCGACGCGCGACGCACACAAAACCCGTTCGAGCGCGAGCAACCCTTCGTCGACGGTGAAGCTGCCGATCCCCCGGTGCGCGAGCCGCTTGCCGCGGTTCGCCTCGGCCGCCGCGAGGCCTACGTCGGCGAACCCGCCCCACTGGATGCTCGTCGTGCGAAGGCCCCGGCGCTGGCGCTCCTCCGCGAGCGCATCGAGCAGCGCATTCGCCGCGGTATAATTGCCCTGCCCCGGCGAGCCGACGAGCGCCGCGACCGATGAATACAGCAGGAAAAAATCGAGGTCCCGGTCCCCGAGCGCCGCGTGCAGGTTCAAAGCGCCGAGGGCCTTGGGGGCGAAGACGTTGCGGAAGCTCTCCTCGGTCAGCTCGAGCAGCGTATGGTCGTCGAGGACGGCGGCGGTGTGCGCGACGCCCGCGAGCGCGGGCATACTCTCCGCGAGGCGCGCGAGGAGCGCATCGACCTCCTCGCGCCGCGACACGTCCACCGAGGCGACGAGGATCTCGGCGCCCACCTCACGCATCGCCGCGATGGCGCGCGTCGCCTCCTCGCCGGGGCTGCGACGCCCAACCAGCGCGAGGTGGCGCGCCCCCTTGTCCACCATCCACCGCGCGAGCGAGAGCCCGAGACCGCCGAGGCCGCCGGTGATCAAGTACGTACGGTCCGCGCGGAGCTCGATCGCGCGAGCCTCGTCGCCCTCACGCGCGAACGAGCCGCGAACCAGCCGGGCCGCATGACGATCGGCGCCCCGGAGGGCGATCTGATCCTCGTGGCTCCTCGAAGCAAGCTCACGCGCGACGCGTTCTGCCTCGCCTGCGGGCTCGCTCGGATCGAGATCGAGCCTCGCGCATCGCAACGTGGGGTGCTCCAGGGCGGTGGTCTTTCCGAGCCCCCAGAGCGGCGCCTGGAGGACCGAGACGGGATCGCCCGAATGCACGGCCTGCGCCCCTCGCGTGACCAGGAAGAGGCGAGGCGTGTCTCGGAACCCATGACGCACGAGGGCCTGCGCGAGGAACGTCGCGCTCACGGTGCCCTCCACGAGGCTCTCCCCCGCGGCCCGTTCGAGCGGCGCGGCGTCCAGAGCCAGGAGGTGGGCCGCGCCTACGCAGCGCCCTTCCTGCCCGAATGCCTCGTCGAGTACCTGTCGATAATCCTCCGGTCTGCGGAGATCGATCCGGTAGTGATCCGGCTCGAGACGCTCGTACGACGCGCCAGCGTAAACGCACACGCACCGTTGCCCCTGCGTGGTGAGTTGCGCCCGCAAAGCGGCGCCCGCGCCGCCACGATCCATGACGATCAGCCACGCGCCTCCGCTCGGCCACTTCACCTCCTTCAATGGCTCGACGCGGCGCCAGACGACCTCGTGCACGCACCCGTCGAGCGGATCCTTCGCGCCCGCGAGTGAGGGGAGTTGTCGCAACTGAAGCCGCTCGACCTCACAAAACACCCGCCCCTCGTCATCCACGATTCGAAGGTCGAACGCCTGCACCTCCGCCTCGCCTTCGCGTGGCTCGCAGCGCTCGGCCACGACCCAAGCACCTCGGCGAAGCCCCGGCCGAGCGACGAGGCGATCGAGCCCGACAGGCGCCATCGTCGCCGTGGGGGCCTCCAATGAGACCAGCGTCATCGCGATTTGAAAGCAGGCGTCGAGCAGCGGAGGCGCGAGCATGTACCCGGCATCGTCCACTGTCGCAGGCAAATGCACCTGGCCGAGCGCCGTCCCCCCGCCGGCCCATAACCCCGTCAAACCCTGGAAGGCCGGACCATACGCGAGCTCTCGCGCGCGCATTTTCTCGTAATGATCCGCCGCGGCCATCTCCTCGAGGCGTCCCTTCAGCGCCGCCGGCTTCTCGACGGCTCGCGCGGCTGGCCCGCCCGCATCCGCGAGGCTGACGTGACCCCTCGCGTGGGTCGTCCATGTTTGTCCGTCTTCGCCCTGGCTCGCGATCTCCAGCGCGAAGGCCCCCTCGCCCTCGTTCGTCAAGACGACCTGCGAGACCCGCTCGCCGCCCTCGTCGAGCGAGAGCATCCGCTCGAACGAGATGCCCGAGAGGACGAGTGCCGAGTCGCCGAGCAGCTTCGTGCCCGCCGCGAGCGCCATTTCCACGAAGCCGGCGCCGGGAAACACGATCTCGCCCTGGACGACGTGGTCGCGGAGCCAAGGCGTCGACCGCACGCTCTGCGTCTGCTCCCAGAGGTGCTCGTCGGCGTGCTTCGAGCTCACGAACCTCGAGCCGAGGAGGGGGTGCTCGACGTTCCCGGCGCGAATCCGGCGCGACGCGGAGACGTAGGGGGCGGCCGCCTCGAGCCAATGACGCTCCCTCTGCCACGGGTATGCGGGCAACTTCGCCAAGCGCCCTCCCTCGGGATGGAGGTGCTCGAAACTGAGGGGATGACCGAGCACGTAGAGCTTGCCGAGTGACTCGAGCAAGCTCGCGCGTTCGTCGGCTTGCCGCCGGAGCGATCCGAGGGCCGCGCCCTCCGCGCCTGTCTCGCGGATATTCTCCTCGATCGAAGGCAGCAGGATCGCGTGAGGGCTCAGCTCGAGGAAGACCGTGAACCCCTCGGCCGCGATCCGCTGCGTCACCTGGGCGAAGAGCACCGGCTTGCGTAGGTTGTTGGACCAATACTGGGCGCTGAGCTCGCCGCCCGAGATCCACTCCCCCGTCACGGTCGAGCACATGGGCACCGCCGATTTCGCGGGCGAGAGCCCCGCGAGAGCCCGCGCAAGATCCGGCAGCAGGGAGTCCATCTGGGGGCTATGCGACGCGACATCGACCTTCACCCTGCGGCAAAAGATCTCCTTTGCGGCGAGCGCGGCGAGCACCTCGTCGAGCGCCGCCGGATCACCGGCGATCACCGTCGACCGCGGGCCGTTGCTCGTCGCGACGCTCAATCGGTCCTCGTACCCTGCGAGGGCGCGCTCCGCCTCGGCCTTCGGCAAATCGACGAGGGCCATCGCGCCCCGGCCGCTCACGCGTCGGAGGAGCCGGCTTCGGCGGCAGATCACGGAAGCCGCGTCCTCGAGCGAGAGCGCCCCGGCCACGTACGCCGCCGCGACCTCCCCCATGCTGTGTCCCACGACCGCCGACGGCTGGACGCCCCACGAGCGCCACAACGCGGCCAGCCCGACTTCGATCGCGAAAAGCACGGGCTGCACGACGTCGATCTCCGCGAGCCTCGAGCTCGGCTCTTCGGCATCGAGCTCGGCGCATACCGAGAACCCAGCCTCCTTCTGGATCGCTGCGTCGCAAGCCGCGATCGCCTCGCGAAACGTGGGCTCTCGGGCGAACAGCTGCCGCCCCATCCCGAGCCATTGCGAGCCCTGTCCGGGGAAGACGAAAACCACCTTGGGCGTCGACGCCGCGACTACGCCTTGCGCGATCGATGCGGACGGTTCGCCGCGGCCAAACGCCTCGAGGGCCGAGGCGATCTCGCCCTTCGAGGCGCCTACGACGGCGAGCCGATGCGGATGATGGCTCCGATGAACGCTCGCCGTGTAGGCGATCGACCGAAGATCCGAGGGATCTTCGGTCTGGGTCGCCAGCCGCGCTCGATATCCCTCTGCGAGCGAGCGCAGGGCCGCGTGGCTCTTTGCCGAGAGCGGCAAGAGGTGCGCCTGCGGGGCGGGTGCAGCCTTCGCGCCGCCGACGAGGGGGCGGAGCACCGCGAGGGTATCGGCGAGCGTCTTTCTCTCTTCACCCCGGATCACGGAGGGCAATACGAGGCCCGCAGCGCCGACGCGCCGGAGGTTCTTCGTCACCGAGAGCTTCGTGATGGGGTGAGGTCCGACGTCGACGAAGACCCGATGTCCCTCGTCGATCAACGCGTCGATCGCCCTGGAGAACCGCGCGGGATCGCCGAAATTGCGCACCCAGTGCGCCGGGTCGAGCGATTCACCTCTCGTCTCGGCGCCCGTCACCTCCGAGATCAACGGAATCTTCGAGGAGCGTGGGCGAACTCCGCGGAGCGCCTCGCCGAGCTCGTCGCGCACGCCGTCGACCAGCGGGCAATGCGGGGCGACGTTCATGCTGACGCGGCGACAAACCACGCCCGCGGCTTCGAGCTTCTTCAAAGCGGCGTCGAGGGCCGCAGGCTCGCCGGCCAGGACCGTCGTCTCCGCGCTGTCCTCGATGGCAGTGAAAACTCGCCCGTCGACCCCCTCGAGCGCCCGCGCCGCGGCGTCCCAGCCGAGCTCGACGAGCGCCATGGCGCCCTGACCGGAGAAGCGCGCGATGAGCCGGCCGTACGCGCAGATGATGCGCATCGCGTCCTCGAGATCGAGCGCGCCCGCGACGTGCGCGGCGGCGATTTCGCCTGTACTATGACCCACGACCGCGGCGGGCTCGACGCCGAGCGAGCGCCACAATGCGGCGACTCCGATGTCGAACGCGATGATCGCCGGCAGACTCACGTCGATGCAGTCGAGCCTCGAATCTTCGCGCCTCGTGAGCAGCTCGTCGATGAGTGAAAACCCCGCGAATCGCTTCACGAACACGTCACAACGGTCGAGCGTGGCGCGAAAGACGGGCTCGGCCTGAAGGAGCCAACGCGCCATGCCGTGCCATTGAGATCCTTGGCCCGGAAAAACGAACACGACACCCTTCGACGCGTCGACCTGCGCGGCCTCGGCCTCCACGGCCGGCTGGGCGTCGAGCGGCTGCGGCCACTCTTCGATGACCGCGTGCGCATTCGTCCCTCCCAATCCGAACGAGCTCACGCCTGCGAGCAGGCGGCGCTCCGGAGTGGGGAAGGGGCGGAGGGACGTGGGGACCTCGAGCCCGAGCTCGTCGAACGGGATCAATGGGTTCGGCGTCGAGAAATGGAGGCTCGGCGGGATTCTTCGGTTCTGGAGCGCGAGGGTCGCCTTGATCAGCCCGACGACGCCCGCAGCACCTTCGAGGTGCCCTATGTTCGTTTTGGCGGAGCCCACGAGCAGCGGGCGGGAGGGGTCTCGACCCGCGCCCAGGATCGCACCCAGCGCCTTGGCCTCGATCGGATCGCCGAGCGGCGTGCCTGTGCCGTGGGCCTCGATGTATTGCACGTCTCGAGGATCGACGCCCGCTGCGCGATATGCCTCCTGCAAGAGCGCCCGCTGGGCCGCGGGGTTCGGCGCCGTCATCCCATTGCTGGCACCGTCGTTGTTGACGGCACTGCCTCGGATGACGGCGTAGACGGGGTTCGCATCGCGGATCGCGTCGGTGAGCCGCTTGAGGACGACGACGCCGCCGCCCTCGCCGCGGACGTAGCCATTCGCGCCCGCATCGAACGTGCGGCAGCGGCCATCCTCGGACAGCGCGCCGAAGCGCGCGACCCCGATCGCGCTGTCGCGCAGCACGTTCAGATTGACGGCTGGGCACAATGCCAGGGTCGACTCGCCCCGGCGCAGGCTCTCACAAGCGAGGTGGACGGTGACGAGCCCCGAGGAGCACGCCGCGTCGAGCGTGAAGCTCGGCCCGTTCAGGCCGAAGAGGTACGAGACGCGATTGGCGATGATGCTATGATGCCATCCTGTGACCGTATATTGGTCGAAATGCTCGACGCCGAGCCGGTCGTGCAGGATGGCGTAATCGGCCCAGATGGCCGCGGCAAACACGCTCGTGCGCGTGCCCCGCAAGACCTCCGGTCTCAGGCCGGCGTCCTCGAGCGCCTCCCAGCAGAGCTCGAGGACGAGGCGCTGCTGGGGATCGATGGATCTCGCTTCGCGCGGAGAGATGCCGAAGAAGAGCGGGTCGAAGCCGTCGATGGCCTGCAGAAATGCGCCGAGGCGGGTCGCCGGGGGCGCGCCCTCGCTTTGGGCCCACCGCTCGCGAGGCGCTTCGGTGACCGCGTGGCGGCCTTCGCAGAGCAAGCTCCAGAAAGCGGCGACGTCGGGGGCGCCGGGGAAGCGGCAGGCCATTCCGACGATCGCGATAGGCTCGTCGTCGCCGCGTGAGATTCGCTCGGGCGACGCAGATGCAGCCTGTTCGCCTTCGAACAGGTAGCGCACCAGCGCCTCGATGGTCGGATGTTCCCACGCGAGCGTCGGTGCGAGCGGGCGCCCGAGCGCCGCCGAGAGCTCCTGGAGCATGCGCGTCGTCGAGAGCGAATCAAGGCCGTAATGAATGAACGTCTCGCGGACGTCGACCGTCCCCGGGGGGAGCCCTCGTGCAGCCTCGACCCGCCCGCTCAACCATGCCTCGATCTCATGCCTTGTCATTTTCAACCCTGCGAATATTGAGCGGGCATGCTGCACGAAATGCCCACGACGCGCAACCAGAAACATCGGCTCGGGGCGCGAAGCGCCCGTGGTTTCCGCTTGCGCTGCCGCTCGATTCTCTGATAAGCGCGAGGTCATGCAGGTCATCTCGACGGAGGCATGGGTCCTTCATCGCGGCGAGAGCGCAGGCGTTCCAGGGAAGCTCGTCCGCGAGACGTTCACCTTCGACGACATCGGGCCCGATGAGGTGCTCGCCCGTCCGCTTCGTGGCTGCTGGGAGGGCAACATGGACCACTCGATCCGCCGATCGCCCATCGATATCTGCGAGCTGCGCGGCGAGAGCAAGGTGGTCATCGGCAACGCGGGCGTCGTCGAAATTCTGCGTACGGGCAGCGCGGTCGACACGGTGAGGGAGGGCGACGTCTGCATCGTCTTTTGCGCCGGGAAGACCGACGAGCACGGGTATCCGGAGACGATCTTCGGTTATGACGCCAAGGGGACGATAGGCTGCCTCGCGAAGACGACGAAGCTGCACCAGCGGCAGGTCGTCCCCGTCCCTGCGGGCAGCCGGTTCTCGCTCGAGCAATGGGCAGCATTTTCATTGCGCTACATCACGGCCTGGGCGAATTGGAACGTCGCTTGGGGCTGTTTTCGTGCGCAGCTCCCCGAAGTCCCGGCCGAGGATGTCTTCGTCTGCGGCTGGGGCGGCGGCGTCGCCCTCGCCGAGCTCGAGCTGGCGAAGCTCGCGGGCTGCCGCGTCGCGATGATCACCTCCCAGAAGAGTCGGCTCGCCCAGCTCGCGGAAATTGGCATCGATGGCATCGACCGCGGCGCTTTCGGCGAAAAGACGTTCGAGGAGGATTTCCTGGCGGCGCTCCGCGAACGGACCGGAGGGCGTGGCGTGTCGATTTTCATCGACAATATCGGCGCCAATTACCGGAGCACGCTCAAGGCGCTCGCGCGCGAGGGCGTCCTGTGCACGACCGGGTGGAAGCGCGTCATGACGTACCCGACGGTGCGCTCCATGGAGTGCATCGCCCGGCACATCCACGTCTTCACGCATTACGCGCGTTATGTGGAGGGGCTCGCCGCGGTTGCGTTCGCGGAGGCGCGCGGCTGGATGGCGCCGCGCGAGGGGCGGACGTACGCGTGGGACGAGATTCCCCAGCTCGCCGACGATTATGCGGCGGGCATCATCGAGAGTTATTTCCCGATCTACGCCGTCAACCCGCCCACGACGAAATCATAACCAGGCGCCCCAGAGCTTCTTCAGCATCTTCCTGGGCTTCCACTTCAGCTTGTGCTTGTGCTTGAGGCAGACCTCGATGGGGGGAGCGGCCCTGCCGGTGTCGTCGTCGCGCGAGAGTCTCCCCATTTTGTCCAGCTTGATGACGCGATACACCTTCATGCCCTCGACCTCCGGCCGAGGGTGCAATGGAGCGGGCGTCACGCTGCGAGCATCAGGAGGGGGCCGTATCGCAGGCTCGGGTCGGGCACGAGCCTATCGATGGACTGCCGTTCACGAGTTCAAGAACGTGACGATGTCGGCGACGGTCCGAAGCCGCGAAGCCTGCTCGGGGCGGATCGCCTTGTTGTATTTCGCTTCGAGCGCGAGCATCACCGTCGCCATGTCCAGGGAGTCGAGCCCCTGCGAGATGAGCGGTATGTCCAGCTTCAGATCTGCGACGGGCGTAGAAACATCCGCCCCCTCGAGCGTGTGCAGGACGTCCTCATGCGTGACCATCAATGCTTCTCCTCATCGTTTTGCAATTGCAAAATGCATGTTCCCCACGAAAAACCCACGCCGAAGCCGCTGAGCATCAGAAGGTCGTGCTTTTTCCGGCTGACGTGCTGCTGGAGCACGAGCGGGATGGATGATGAGACCGTATTGCCGACCTCGGCGATCTCGAACGGCACCTTGGCGTCGTCGAGCTGCAGACTCTTCCTGATGAGATCGACGACCCGCTTCGAGCCCGGGTGCAAGAGGACGAGGCCGACGTCGTCGAGGGTTTTCCCGTTCTTCGCGAGCAGCGAGCGGACGCTGGCCGGCACCTCATGGGTCGCGTGGAAGAGCACCGAGGCGCCGTCCATCTTCAGCGCGCCGTCGCGCGTGTGGAGGCACTCCGTGGTGCCGGGCTCGGTGCCGAAGGTCGCATCGACGAGCCGGTACCCTGCGCCGCTCGTGGACAGGAGCGATACCGACGCGGCATCGCCGAAGATGAGCGCCGTGCCTTTGTCGTTCGGGTCGACGATTTTCGAATACGGATCCGAGGTGAAGACGAGCGCGTTCTTCAGCCCGAACCGTTCCATCATGGCACTCGCGAGCGCGAGGGCGTGGACATACCCTGCGCAGCCCTGGGAGATGTCGAAGGTCATGCAGCCCTTCGAGAGGCCGAGTTTGTGGTGGACGATGGCCGCGGTGTGGGGAACTTTCTGATCGGGGTTCTGGGTGACGACGCAGCAGAGCTCGATCTCCGAGCGGGAGAACTTCGCGCGCCGCTCGATATCGGCGAACGCCGCCACGCACAGGTCGCTCGTATCCTCGGCGGGCTCCTTTTCTGCTCGCATCGCAATGCCGAGTTTTTTGCGCAGAAATTCCGCATCGAACCCGAACTCTGCCAGCCTGTCCTCGTTCGACACGCGCCGCGTGGGGACATAGGTCCCGACATGAGTGATGCGGATACGGGGGTCTTGCATGGCTACCTCGCGGCGCTCCGGAGTGCCGGTACGGGTGGATACGGACATAATTCTAACCACCAGACCCGGAAGCATGTCAAGCGTCACTCCGTCCCAGACACGCTCAACATCCGCAACAGCAGCGCTCGCTCCCCCTGCATTTTTCTCACATGCAACACAAAGTACACACGGACAGCATTTTCCGACTTGACAGTTGAGGAACGTTCATCTGCTGGTACCCGTGACGGGGTGGTCAGCAAACATTCCACAGACCGTCAAGAGTGAAGCATGACAGCGTACAAAGTACTTTCGTCTCTGCGCGGGGTGCGGCACGCTCGGGGCGACGAGGGGCCCCAGGGTAAGGGTGGCAAATGAAGCAGAATGATTGTAGACGCGGCGCGAAGTAGCCGTTACAGTCTGGTGGTTTTTCGTTGGAGGCGCCCACGGATGCGCGCTTCGATGACATCGAGGCCACGCCCCCGGATCTCTCGGCGAGAGGGCACCCTCCTTGGGAGGCATCAATGGAAGTCAGGCAAATTAGAATCAAAGGCGTCAAGCGGATCGTGATTCCGCGGAGCACGCAGCTCGCGGCCGGCAACGGCACCGTGATCGAGATCAAGGGCAAGAAGCGCAAGCAGAAGAAGCAGTCGAAGAGCGTCAAGCTCCTCGAGAAGATCGCCCGCCGCAGCGCCCGTTCCGGCGGCTCGATCTACGGCGAGTACCTCAAGAGGCACCGGCGCTCGAACCGAAAGAAGAAGGACGGCTGGCTCAAGGACCTGTCGAAGAACACGTTCAGCGCGGTGCGCAAGGGCCGCAAGCGCTTCAAGCTGAGCAGCCTCTTCTGACGAGTTCCACCCTGACGGTGCCTCGAGCTCCGCTCATCGAGAAAGTGATGGGATGACAAATGGCTAACGAAACCGCACAGAACAGCAAGCTCGCCGCCCCCGCGGCGGCAGCCCTCGCGCCCGAGCGGCGCGAGCCGATCATCATCGACCTCGGCAAGAAGAAGCGCCGTCAGGTCAAGAAGCTCCGCAAGGGCCACCCCGGCGCGCTCATGGACCGCATCACGGACGTCCTGGAAGAAGGGATCGCGGCCAAGGCCATCCCATCCGACGCGCAGACCGTCGTCGTGGTCGTCCGCGAGAAGAAGAAGAAGCGCAAGTACGGCAAGATGTGGGGCCTCGGCTGAGCCGAGCGCCTCGGTCTTTCTCGGCCGCGGCACAGAGCTCCCGTCGCCCCCCGCTTCTACACATCCGCCGTGCTCCCCAGGGCGCGCCGCCCCCTGAGCGATGTTGAGAGCGAAGGACATTCCTACCCCGCTTTCGATCCCGACAAGCGATACGAACCTTCCTCCCCCGCAAGTACGTATCCCTCGCTGGCTCTTCGTTGCCTGGCTGCTCCTACGAATCTCCTGGCACTTGTGCTGGATGCGGCTCGGGCGGCCGGGCACGAAGAGTACGCCGCTCTACCTCGGGCAGCTCGTCCGGGGAGAGCTGGAGCGCCTCGGCGGCTTATGGATCAAAGTCGGCCAGCGCGTCGCCACACACAGAAGCGCCTTCTCGAATGCATTTTGCGAGGAACTCTGCCAAATCCATGACTGGGCGTTCGCATTCCATGCCGATGCCGTCGTGCGCATCATCGAGCAAGAACTTGCGCGACCCGTGAAGGAAGCCTTTCGCGAGTTCGACGTCGTACCCATCGCCGTCACCTCGATCGGTCAGGTCCACGTGGCGTGGCTCGTGGACCGCGACGTGAAGATTGCTGTCAAAGTTCAAAGACCCGGCGTCGATGCCGCATTCACGCGCGACGCGGCGCTCATCGAGGCGGCATTGCGATTCTGTCGATGTTTTCGCATCGTCACCCGCGCCCAGGCCTCCGATATTCATTCGATGCTCGTGAGCACGCTCGAGGGCGAGCTCGATTACCGCGTCGAGGCCGCCGCGATACGAGCGACGCGGCGCGCGCTCCCGACCCGTAGGGCGTATGTGCCCAAGGTTTTCTCTCGATACTGTTCCCGGCGCGTCCTCGTGATGGAGTTCGTCGACGGCGTGCTTTTGTCGGATTATGCCCGCACGAGCGCGCTCGACCCGAAGCGAGCCAAGCGATGGCGCAAAGAAAATCGCGTCCACCTGAAGAAGCTCTGTCGCCGGCTCACCCAGGGCGAGATCGCGCCACTCCTCCGAGGCCAGGCGTCGCGGGGCAAGCTCGTCCCGGGGGAGATCATGTTGCTCCGCAAGAACCGGATCGCGCTCCTCGATTTCGGCGCGATCGGTGCGCTCGACAAAGGGCTCACTCCCGTCTCCCAGGCGAGGCGGCCATTCTCCATTGAGCGGCGCCCTCCTTGATGTCGCTCACGTCCCTGGAGAGCGCTCGCTCGGCGCGGTTGCCCGCGGAAAAAGGCGAGTCGGCTTGCGTAGATGTGCATGTCAAGGTGAAACCTCGCGCGTGCGGAGCCAATGCCGAGAGTTTGGGTGAGATGGGGCTCGGCGCGGGTGGCTTTCCCCATTCACATGATTTTCGTTTCCTCGTTTCCCCGGCCGGCGTCGCCGAGACTTCCCCCTTGCGCACGCGGGACGGAGCGTGTTACAGAGCTCAGGGTCCTTGCTCCATGAGGCTCCGAAAAGGTGAGAGTCACCGCTGCCGACCAGCCGGTCTTACTTCCATCATGAATGGGGCAACCGGCCTCGAAGCCGGCGCGATCCCCGTTTCTCGAGGCCAAGGGGACGGGGGCGAGCCCGTGCGTTCGATGGGAAAGCGAGGCGTGACGTGCAGCGGCGCATGAGATTACGTCCACCCTTCACGCGAAGGTCCTTCCTCCGTGGCGCGGCGAGTCTTGGAGGCGGCCTTCTCCTCGGCTGCGGACGCGGTGGTTGCGCTCGGTCCGCCCCGCTGGAGAGGAGGACGGCGGGCGTCGTCGTGGTCGGCGCTGGTTTGTCAGGGCTCGTCGCCGCGCGGGAGCTACGGAAGGCGGGCGTCGGCTCCGTCGTCGTGGTCGAAGCTCGAAACCGGGTCGGAGGTTTGACCATCAGCCAGGAGGTCAGCCAAGGCGTGATGGTCGACGGCGGAGGGGCCTGGGTGAGCCCGAAGCACACGCGCATCCTGGCGCTCGCGGAGGAGCTCGGCGTCGGCACCGTGGACGCGGCGGAGTCCAAGGGAAACCCGGTGTTCCTCTTCGACGGCGTCCGCGTGGCCGGGACGGGCCGGCTCTTCTCGCGCGCCGAGGCGCGGGAGCTCAGGCAGCTGAGGGACAAACTCGAGGGGATGGCGGCCGAGCTCCCGGTGGGCGCGCCGTGGGACGCGCCGCGTGCGGCCGAGTACGATGAAGTCTCGATGGCCCACTGGCTCGCGGACAACTCGTCGACCGTCTGGGGCCGGCGCGACATCGATCTCGCCATCGACTTCACGTTCGGCTGCCAGCCGTACGACATCTCGCTTTTGCGGTTCGTCGCTGCCGTCAAATCCGTCGGCGGGCTCGAGCGTTTGATGGCCATCTCGGACAGCCAAGATGTCTCGTTCAGCGGCGGCTCGCAGATGCTCTCGGTGAAGATGGCGGAGGCGCTCGGGGACCAGGTGTTGCTCGCTTCCCCCGTGACGCGCATCGTGGATGATCCGGCGGGCCCGGTGCGCGTCGAAACCGAGCGTCTGTCGATCGAGTGCGGTCATGTAATCGTGGCGATGATGCCCGCGGACGCTCGACGCATCGAGTTCGAGCCCGAGCTGCCCGAGCTCAAGGCGGGGCTCATCTCAAACTGGACGGGCTCGCCGGATTACAAGGCGCACATCGTGTACAAGACGCCATTTTGGCGCAACAACAGGCTCAACGGCACGGCGGTCGGAGATGGCGTCGTGGTGGACTTCATCTTCGACAGCACGCCAGCGGCCGGCACACCAGGTGTCCTCGTGGCCTTCGGTGCAGGTGAAGAGCTACCCGCCACCGTGGACGACCGCAAGGAGGTCGTCACCCAGTCCCTCGTGAGTTTCTTCGGAGAAGAGGCCCTCGACGCCATCAACTTCGTGGAGATGGATTGGCTCACCGAAGAATGGTCGACCGGGTGCGCGTCGCCGCTCGCGCCTGGCGTCCTCAGCAAATATGGTCCCGCCCTGCGCCAGCCCGTTGGTCGCATTCATTGGGGCGGCTCGGAGACATCCGCCGAGTTCGATGGATTCATGGAAGGCGCCGTTCGCGCCGGAGAGCGAGTCGCCTCCGAGGTAGCGGCGATCCTGCGCGAGAGCGGCGCCATCCCCGCACCCGCGAAATCGGGTTGATTTCCAGCATGAACGGGCTCGAATCCAGCCTGCGTGTGGCGCTCGCCGACAAACGCCTGAATCGGATTGACGGCCTCTACGTCGTCACGGACAGACTCGACTATCCGGCCATCGATCAGGTCTTTCCCCTCTTCGCCGAACAGCAATTTTTCCTCGACGAACTCGCGCATGACCGAATTCGAGGCGCCGAGGTGCTCGAGATCGGCATCGGCTCGGGCGTGCTCTCGATCGGCGCGGCGCGCGCTGGCGCGAGGTACGTGACGGCCCTCGAGATCAACCCGCGGGCGAAGATCTTCGCTGGTTTCAATGCGATGCTGAACGGCGTCGCGGACAGAATCGCCATCGTCGACGGCAATGATCAGCTCTTTCTGCCCCTCGCAGGCAGGCGCTTCGATTACGTCATGTCGAACCCGCCGTTCGAGCCAACGCCGCCGGGTATGCAATACTTCCATCACTCTGCGGCCGGACCGTACGGTCTCGACTTCCTGGAGAAGCTCTTCGTGGGCCTCGACGCGCACCTCACGGACGAGGGCCACGCGCAGATCGTGACGGCGGCGCCCGGCGACGCGAAGTCCCCGACGTTTCTCATCGATCTCGTCCAGAAACACCTGCGCGGATCGACGCGCATCGTCCAGAACCCCTTCACGATGACCTTCGACGCGATCATGGATCGCCTGGCCGGCAAGAACATGGGCACCGTCGAGCAGGTCGATGGCTTGCGCGAGATGGCCCGCCGCACCGGCGCAACGCACGTGCATCTGTGCATGATCCACTACCACCTGGGTCAGAAGAGCCTGAAGGTCGAAACGTCGAAAAAGACCTACGCAGATTACTGGGACCTTCCCGCTGAAGAAATCATGCTTCGAGCAAGTGGACCGTGACGAAGACCCCCGGTAGACCCGAAGAATCCGTGAACAGAGGGCCTGGTCTGTGGAAGGAGCTGGGCGGCCTCGCGCTCGCGGTATGGATCCTCGGCAACATTGCGTATGGGTTCATACGGGACCAACGTCGAATGGTCCACGCCGAGACGGCGCTCATCGTCGACGTCAAGACCACCACGAACACGCAGACCGATCTCTGCGGCCCACCCACGAAGGACGGGCGCCCGGTGGTCATCAGCATGCTCTATGGCGACGACAAGCGGGCGTGGGTAGAGCAAGCAGCCAATCGCTTTGCGAAACTCTGCCCGACCATCCAGGTGAAGCTGTCAGCCATGGGCGATATCGAGTCGGCCGACGCGATCCTCGGCGGAAAGGCAACGCCGACGTTGTGGGCGCCCGCCGACGATCTCGTCTTGCGCTACCTGGACAACCGCTGGAAGACGGTACATCCGCAGCGCAAACCTCTCTTCGACATCGAGGAGCAGATCTCGTTGGTCCAATCCCCTCTGGTCTTGCTCATCTGGGATGATCGTCGCCAGGTCGTGGAGGCCGTCATGGCAAAGGTTTCGCACGAGCATGGACAATGGGCCGAGCTCATGTGCGCGGCCGTCCCGACGCAGCAGGACCTGTCGGGGATGCCCATCGAGGACATGGTGCCAGGCTCGTGGATTGACTGGTACAAGCCGCTTCTCCCTGCGCCGAAGAAACTGCCCCCGCCCGCGCCCAGGGCCGCGACGACCCCGGACGTCACGAACCCGCCGTCCGCTTCACCCTTCCCCACCGTGGACCAGATGGAGTCCTGGGGGCGCGTCAAGTTCGGTCACACGTCCCCGACCCGAGCAGCATCCGGGTTCGAGACACTTTACCTGATGGCCTACGATTACGTGTTGCCCCCGAAGGTTCGTCTGGGCGATACGAACATTTCCAAGCACGGTACGGGCTCCAAGCTCCCGAAAGCCATTCGTCCCGTCTCGAACGAGGTGACCCCGGAGGACTTCCTGCGCGCCCTGCGCGAGCAACGGTCGGCGTTCCGCAGCTGGCTCAGGCGGTGCGAAGGCGGACTCGACGCGCCGCCGGACTCCACGGAGCTCCTCACCGATTCGTTCTTCAACGTGGGTTCGTCGCGCTACGACGCCGTCGCGACGTACGAGCACCTCGCCTTCGACACCCTCGCTCGGATCGACGAGTTCGCCAGCGTCCTCTCCGACGTCCGGGTCCTCTATCCGCAGCCGACGTTTATGAACCAGCATCCAGTCGTATTCCTCGACTTCGGCCAGGAGATCACCGACGCGCAGAGGCTCGTCGCCGGCAAGTGGATCGCCTTCCTGCGCAGCGACGAGATGCAGAAAAAGGCCATCGAACACGGCTTCCGCCCTGCGGATGCCGCGCTCTCCATCCGCGGCTACGATAGCGTGCAGAACCCTTTCCTACGCTTCCGGCGGTACGGCGTGACGTTCGAGGCCCCGATCCTCGAACCGCCGCGCCTCGACGGCGAGGTGGTGCACGATCTCCTCCGGACCTGGGAAGACGCGACCGGCCGAAACTGATGAATGTTCGAGCCTGAACGCCGCGCGTCAAGGCTTTTGGGGCGCAGCGGTTCCCGGGGGCGCGGGCGCAGCGGATGCGGCCGGGGCTGTCGCCATCGATGGCTCGACGTTCATGAGCAAATGCGCGCCCTGCCCTCCGCCGAGGACGACGACCTTCGAGCTGGGCGCCTTCGCCAGCTCGAGCGTCGCCTCGATGCTCCGCCAGCGCAGCACGTCCGGGTTCAGCTTGCTCGCGATGATGTTGTAATCCCGGATTCCGGCCGCCTCCGTACGTTTTCGCTCGGCCTCTTTCTCCTCGCGCTCGAGCCTGTATCGGTACTCGAGCATGAGCTGTTCCTGCTTGTACTTGTCCGCGATCGCGCTCTCGACGATGGCCGGCAGCTCGATATCGATGAGCTTGAGCTCCTGAATGATGACGTACGGACGCGAGGAGAGGTGGTCGTCGCTCTCCTCGAGCCTGCCGAGGACGGGGATCTGGCCGAGCTCCTGGAGGACGTCTCGCGAGCTCGCGTAAATCTCGTACGCCGGCCTGTTTCCGAATGTACGCCGGACATGGGCTTCGACCTCGGGCTTGATGAGACGCTTGAAATACTCCGTGCCGATGTCCTGGTGCAGGAACCCGAGCATTTCCTTGTTCGGCCGATACCGTATCGAGACCTCGACCCCCAGGTTGAGCCCCTCCTCGCTGAGGACGTCGAACTTCAGCGATTCCTGCTGCAGTCGCGTCTCGTAAACGGTCAGCGAGTCCCACGGCGGAATGATGTTCACACCTTCGCCCCAGACGCGGTTCGTCACCGTCCCTCCCGCGAAAAATCGGTACATGACCGCGTGGCTCCCGGACGGGACGACGATGAAGATGCGCGGCCACAAAAAGCCGAGCGCCAGAAGCACGAAGACCAGCGTTGCGTATGCGGTGAACTGGACGTTGCGAAGCCAGACTCGGAATCGATGCCGCGCGATGGCGGTCGTCCGCTCGAGGATCTGGGGGCTCTCTACAGTGGAATCCGCGAGCTCGAGGGGCTCTTGCATCTGCGGCTCTTGGTCGGACATGGTCGTTTCTGGTATTGCCTAGGAGGTCATCGCCAGAAGCGGAACAATCGCCTCTTCGTCGTGGCTGGCGCATTCGGCTTGGCCCGTGGCCCGAGGTCGAGAGGAATGGGCCTGGGCCCCGAAGCCAGAGCTACGATGAAACCGCCGATCGGCGTCAAGAGCACCGAAAGAACGACCGCCCAGCGAAAGCCAATGCGACGTGTCCCTCCGACGAGGCCCACCGCGAGCACGGTCAGCGCTGGCAGCAAGAAGCGAAAGATGGGGGTGAGGTCCATGAATGAGCCGGTCGTTCAGGCGCGTTCGTCCGACTTCGCCTCCTCGCGCACCTCCGCCACCGTCTCCTTCGCCCTCTCGAACTCTTGCTTGAAGTACGAGCGCATCGCGACTGGATCGAAATTGAGCAGGGTGCCGCCCGACTCGAAGTGCATCATGAACACCTTGCCCGTCGCGAGCGTGAAAGCGCCCGCAAAGATCGGGATGGTGACGATACCGAGCGCCGTGCCCACGCCCGGAATGAGCTTCGCCACGCTCGATCCGATCGAGGCGCCGAGGGTCAGCCCTCCCAGGCTCGAGAGTAACGATGTCACGAGCTTCTGAGCGATATCCTTGGTGAACTCGACCTCGTAGAGCTCGGAGAGCTCGGAGAGCATCTTCATCTGAACGCCCGTCACGGCGATCGCGTCGAGAAGCGGAATGGGCACTGCGCCGGCGCCGAGCGACCACAGGACATTGCGCCGGATGATCGCCTCCGCGCGCCCGACGCGCGACGGCTCCGCCGAGCGCTCCGGACGGGAGGGCGGTTCGGGCTTGGCTCCCGCTTTCGGTTCAGACTCCACCCCGATCGTGGGCTCGTCCTTGCCCTGCTTTGCGGGCTGCCTCGGCTGCGTATTCTCGGTCGTCATGAGGTCCTGCTCAGTCTCGCATATTTCTTGGCGGCCCGGAAGAGAAAAGCTTTGTCAGGATGGGAGTGACTGCTCCGTGCTCTCGGTGCTGGGGCGAGCTGGAGCGCGGTGGCCGGGCTCGATGGATAGCAGCTTCCCGTACTCCATCGTGAAGACGCGGTCCGCACAATGGAAATATCGATCGTCGTGACTGACGGCGATGACCGTCTTGCCCCGCGCCTTGAGTGCAGGAAGCAGCTCCTCGTAGAAGTACTTGCGGAACGCGGGATCCTGATCTGCGGCCCACTCGTCGAAGACATGGATGGGTCGATCCTCGAGCAGCGAGACGACCATCGCGAGGCGCTTCCGCTGGCCCGTGGAGAGATCACGCCGCGTGAATCGATCGTCCTTGAATCCGGTCTTTCCCTCGAGCTGCATCTGGGCGAGCAGGCGGGTGACGGCGTCACCGTCGACGTCGAGCAGGCCGTAGGCCCGCGAGAAGAGGTGAAAATCCGAAAAGATCGCAGAGATCATCTCCCGATACGCTGGCGCGTTTTGTGGTCGCACGGCCTCGCCCCCCGACGAGAGCGTCCCCAGGGTGGGGGTGTAAAGGCCGGTCAGGACCTTGAGGAGTGTCGATTTCCCGCTGCCGTTGCCGCCGACGATGAAGATGATCTCCCCTGGATCGATGGTGAAATGGACGGGTCCGATACGGAATGTCTCGTCGCCGTTCGTCCGCGCATACTCGTATTCGACCCCCTGCGCGACGATCGCGCCGGGCTTGCCCTTCCAAGGGTCGGAGAGAGCGCCTTCCGACACCTTCGCGGCGGCGGCTGCGTCGAGCTTCCGTTCGAGGGTCTCGATCTCCCTGAGCGCCTGGTTCGAGCGAACGTATGCGGGATACCCGCTCACAGCGCCCTGTAAGGGACCCCACAGAAACATGACACCCGAGACGAGCTTCGTCAGCGTGGCCGGCTCCATGTGCACGTGCCGCGGCAATACGAAGACGAGAGCGCCGAGCAGCACGAAGAGGTTGCAACTCGCGAGGATGAAATTGTCGTCGAAGAGGTGATTGGCTTTTCGCGTGGTGTCGCGGAGGTCCGCCGAGGTCCTCATGACGTCGTCGCGGATCTGCTGGCCGCGCCTTCGGCTGAACCTGACTTCCTTGAAGCCACGCAGAAGATCCGTGAGCACATCGAAGAACGCAACCCGGGTCTTCGCGAGGTGCTGGAGAAACCCAACCATCACCTCGCTCCGCGTCCAATACAGCGCGAGCCCGGCGGCGGTGAGAATGCCGAGCAGAACGAACGCCGGGAGCGACATCCACGCGATGTAGACGATCGCGAACAAGAAGATGAGCAGTTGTTGCAGAACGTTGGTCACGAGCCCGACAGCGCCCGAGATCACCGTCGCGTTCTCGGTGATGCGGTCGTAGATCTCCGAGGTCCCGAGCCGCTCGAGCGCCGCGAAATCGGCGCGCAGGATCTTCTCCACGATC
Source organism: Polyangium spumosum (assembly GCF_009649845.1). Taxonomy (NCBI): domain Bacteria; kingdom Pseudomonadati; phylum Myxococcota; order Polyangiales; family Polyangiaceae; genus Polyangium; species Polyangium spumosum. Next base: position 36,699 of record NZ_WJIE01000021.1, on the reverse strand, counting down.
CTGCCTTTGATGCGGTGCAGGATCTCTTCGACGATATCGATCGTACGATGAAACAGGTACCTCGCGCCGAGGATGTACGCTAGCATCAGAACGGCGAAGAGGAAGAACGCCCGCCCATCCACGGCGTCCGGCTCCTGCGCGGCCGCGTTGATGAAGACGAGCACGAGCGTGTTGCCGACGCCCGCCGCCGTCGATGCGAGCAACAGCCGCCATCGGTCCGGGCCGGCTTCCTTGTAGATGAGCTCGACGATGTTCATCGGCGTCTTGGTCACCTTATCAGACCCGCGGAGCGGGTGCTCGGAAAGAGAAACTCGAGGCGGTCGGCGCCGGTGTGTGAGTGACTTCGGCATCGCTCCTCGGCTGCCGTGCGGCCTCGACGAGATGATGGCCAATGGCAAGCACGTCGATACCCGCGCTCCGGAACGTTTCGATCGCGTGCTCCGGCGTGCAGACGATCGGCTCGCTGTCGTTGAACGACGTGTTGAGGACCATGGGTACACCTGTTCGCGCGTGGAATGCCTTGATGAGCTTATGGTACCTCGGATTCGTCTCGGCGCGGACGGTCTGGACGCGGCTCGTCCCGTCGACATGAACGACGCCGGGAATTTGGGCCACGCGCTCGGGCCTGACGGGATAGGCGAGGAGCATGAAGTCCGACGTCATCGTGCTCTTCTCGATGACGAACCAGCGCTCCGCCTCCTCCGCGAGGACGCTCGGCGCGAAGGGACGGAAGCTCGCGCGGTGCTTGATGCGGTCGTTCAGGATACGCTTCATCTCCAGGGAGCGTGGATCGGCGAGCAAGCTGCGATTGCCGAGCGCGCGGGGGCCGAACTCCATGGCCCCCTGGAACCAACCGACGATCTTGCCTGCCGCGAGGAGTTCGGCAACCTTCTCCTCGATGTTCGACTCGCGCTGGCATACGAGGCCAGCCTTCGAGAGAGCGTGCTCGATCGCCGAATCGTCGAAGCACGGCCCCGTGTACGGATGGAGCATGGGCGAGCGCTCCGAATGGCCGAGCATCTCGTGCCAGACGTGCAATGCGGCTCCGAGCGCCGTGCCCGCGTCGTGCGCAGCCGGCTGCACGAAGAGCCCCTCGAACGTGCTCGCCTCGAACACGATCCGATTGGAGACGCAATTGAGCGCGACGCCTCCCGCCATGCAAAGGTTCTTCGAGCCGGTCCGCGCAGCGAGGTGCCGAGCCAGGTGCAAGAGCGTGTGGTTGGTGATCTCCTGAAGCGCAGCGGCGATGTCCTCGTGCGCCGCGAGGATCGGCTCGCCTCCCTTGCGCAGGGGTACGTCGAACAGGGCCTCGATGGGCGCGTAGTCCTCGACACGAAATCGCAAGGCATCGCCGTCGAGCGCGAAGCGCCCTTCGGGCTCGAGCGAAACGAGACGCTCGAACGACGCGCGAAATCGACGCGGGTCCCCATAGGAGGCGAGCCCCATGACCTGACAGGCGTCGTACTCGGAGAAGCCGAGGAACTTGGATAGTTTCTCCCACAGGAACCCGATGGAGGAGGGATACCTAATTTCGTCGAAAGGCTCGATCCTCGACCCGCGTCCGGATGCGAAGAGCGTCGAGCCGACCTCTCCGATCCCGTCGACGCAAAGGATGGCCGCTTCGTGAAACGGTGAGGGGTGGAACGCCGAAGCAGCGTGCGCGAGATGGTGGGCGACCCACTTGAACTCGCCGGTCATGCCCAAGCGCCTGAGTTCCGCAGGCACGCGCAGGGCGAGGTCGAGGAAGCGCCTCTCCCCCGCCGGGCTTCCCCAGCCGCCGGTGACGACCCGCTCGATGATCTCCTGGTTTCGAAGCCGGTCGTATGGTTCGAGCGAATACCCCACCCACGCCACGTCCCCGAGCGTGACTCCTGCGGCGTCCAGGCAATACTGAATTGCGAGCCGCGGCAGCTCGTGGCCACTGTCGAGGTCCGCCGACTTACCGTGTTTCCTGCGCGAAAGGCGCTCTTCCTCGATCGCGGCCACGATCGCGCCATCCTTCAGCAAGCAGGCGGCCGACTCATGGTATGCGGCATTGATGCCCAACACGTACATGATGACCTCGAATCTACGTCCCGGGGCGGACGATGTCGTAGAAATCACGGGCGACGATGCAGAACGCATCGATCGCGCGAATCGAGCTACTCTTGCGAGCGTCGAGGATCTTGGCCACGAGGTGGAACTCCGTGCACCCCGAAATGAACGTCCGCGTCCCGTACTTGTCGAGCAAGCGTTCGATTGTCGGCAACGCCATGTACGGCTCCTTGCCCTTCTTGAGGACATCGAAGATGAGCGCCATGATGACCTCCCGATCCGTGCGGTCGGGTTCGACGATCCGGTCGGCGTTCCTACATCCCTCCCGAAACAGGGCCTTGTCATAGGTGCCCAAGGTGGCGAGGAGCAGCGCGGGCTCGTCGATCTTCTCGAGCTCGCGATCGACGATGCTCATGATCGGAAGTACCTTCCTTCTGGCCTCCGAGGTGATGCTCAGAAGCGAATAATGCGCCGTGCAGCAGCCGATCAGTATGCGATCGCAGAGAGGATCTAGGCGCCGGAGCTGGGTCTCCATGAACACGCGGAGACGCCCCTCGTTCTTCGTGTAGATGCTTTCATTGCGATCAGGCGCCGAGGGGAGTGAGAAGAGGATGACCTGTGGAGCAGCCTGCTCCGCGGGCTTCGGGTTGTATTCATAGATGGTCCGGACGAACTCGGCGGAGACGACAGGGCCCATGCCTCCGAGGATGCCGAGCGTGGGGGACGGCTGATCTGCGACGTTCATGCTTCCTCCGAGGAATCGAGCTCGGCGAGCTGCCTGGCGATGACGCGCGCGATCGCCTGGACGTGGGGCTCTTCGAGCATGCTCATGTGCATGCCCGGAACACGGATCGGCTCCACGGTGGCGAGCGCCGACCAGCCTTCCACCTTCCTTCGACCGAGCTCTTCGCCGTCGCCTTCTGCCACGAAGAACACGAACGGCGTGGGTACGAGGTCCCGCGGAACATATGGCATGCCTCTATTGGCTTGAAAAACATTCAGCAACCCGCGCACGTGCATGAGGCTCGCTCCAGGCGCGAGGACCCCTACCTTCTCGAGGCAGCCCCGCAGGACGGCAAAGCGCTCGTCCGAGGCGAGCGGTTCGAGCTCGTCGAGCGTGACGGAGAAGACCTCACCGAACGTCGTCTCGACGCCTGCAATGAAGTCCACGATGACTTGCTCCTCTTTCAGATCAGTTCTCTTGAGTTTCACCATGTCGGGCGAGCTCGAGTCGAAGACCCATAGGTTCGCCTTTTCACCGGCCCGGACGAGCTCCTGCGCCATCGCGAAAGCCACCCTTCCGCCCCAGGAATGGCCACAAATGCGATACGGTCCTCGAGGAGACACAGCGCGGATCTCGGTTATGTAGCGGTCGACCACGTCATCGATCGTCGAATAGGGCCTCGTCACACCGTCCAGACCAACCGTCTGGAGGCCATGGACGGGCTGCTCGGGTCCGAGGTGCTTCGCCAGACCATGAAACCCGACGACGTTGCCGCCGAGGCCAGGGACGCAGAAGAGTGGGCGCCGCTTGCCTTGAGGCTGGATGGGCACGAGCGGAGCCCAGGCGTAACTCTCGTCGGTGCTCGTGAGGAGGTGCGTCATTGCCTCCACCGTGGGGTGCTGGAAAATCGCGCCCAGGGGTAGGCGCTTGCCGAAGGCGTCCTCGACCTTCGCCATGAGCCGCACCGCGAGGAGTGAGTGACCGCCGAGCTCGAAGAAATCGTCGCGAACGCCAATGGACCCGACATCGAGGACCGACGACCAGATCTCGAGGAGTCTCTGCTCGTGGAAGTTACGTGGCGGGACGTACTTCTGCCGCTGCGCGGGCTCCAGGTTGGGTCGCGGCAACGCTCGGCGATCGACCTTCCCGCTCGTGTTGAGCGGCAATTCGTCGAGCGCAACGAACACGGAGGGTATCATGTACTCGGGCACCAGGTCTCGCAGGAAATGGCGCAAGGCGACGGTCGTGGGCACGGCGGAGAGCGCGCGCCCTTCCCCTCGACGCCCGACGAGGTATGCGATGATTTGCTTCTGCATTCCCTCGCCGAAAGTCGTGACTGCGACACGCTCTACGTCCGGGTGCTGCGAGAGAGCCACCTCGACGGCGCGAAGCTCGACGCGGACGCCGCGAATCTTGACCTGCTCGTCGCGGCGCCCGAAGATAGAGATGGATCCATCGGGCCGATAGCGGCCCACGTCGCCGGTGAAGTAGAGCAGATCCTGGGGATCGTCCCGATATGGGTTCGGTGAGAATCGCTGCCGATCCGCCTCCGAGCCATTGATGTAGCCACGCGTGCGGAACGGCGTCCGGATGACGATCTCGCCTGCCTCTCCGACGCCGCAGAGACGGCCGTCACGAAGTACGAGCCCCTGGGTCTCTGGCATTGGATGGCCGATCGGCTGTACGCCTGCGACGGGGGGATCGGGGACCTCGTAGTAGAACTTCGTCATGGTCGTTTCCGTGGCCCCATAAAAGTTCATGATCGTTGCCCTGGGGAACGCCCTTCGTAGGCGGTGGACCCATACGTCGCGCAGAGGCTCGCCTGCGAGTACGACGCAGCGAAGGCTCTCGTTCGCGCGCCCCTCCGCAATGTCCGAGAGCCACGTCTCCGCCAGGGAGGGCACGGTATGGATGAGCGTGATGCGATCGCGCTCGAGCCACTCGATGAGCCGGCGCCCATCGACCAAACCGTCATCGGGGTGTAGCGACAGCGAGCCTCCGCTCGTGAGGGGAAGAAAAACGTCGCGCAAGATGGCGTCGAAGGAGAGCGCGATGAGCATCGCAACGCGGTCGCCTCGACCAACACCGAGCTGCCTCCTCTCCCATTGCAAGAAATGCGAGAGCCCCTTGTGAACGCCCAGCACGCCCTTGGGAACGCCTGTGGTACCTGAGGTGAAGAAGATGTACGCGGGCCCGTTCGGCGATATCGCGCGCGCGCCGAGGGGCGCCGGAAGCGCGCTTCGGTTTGCGAGGCCCTGGTGGGGATCCACCCGGATCTCCCGGAGGGTACGGTGCGAGAGGCTGTTGACCTCGTTGTCGTCGGGAGTGAGCGAAACTGCGTACTTCGCGCCCGACGCGTCCAGCATGGCGGCGAGCCGTGGCCGAGGCAAGCTCGGATCGAGAAGCAAAAAACCTCCCCCAGCGTCGAGAACGCCGAGCATGCTCGCAACGAGACCGAAGCTCTTGCCCCCATGAATGGCAACAATGTCACCGTGCTGAACCCCGAGCTCCACGAGTGCATTCGAGATGGCGGTAGCGTTCTGCGCGAGGTCACGGTATGTCCAAGCCTCCTTGCCGCGCACGAGCGCGATGGCATCGGGTGCACGCTCGACCCATTCCGAGAACATACTCGGCACGGACGCGGAGTCCGGCTCGAGGAGCACCGCCCGTGGATCCGGTAGGAGCGCACGCGCGCGCTCCGTGACCAGCGAATACTCGTCGACCGGCCTCGTCGGATCGTCGCAGATTTGGTGGAGCAGGTGTTCGTACTGATCGAGCAGATGCTGGATGCGGTCCGCAGTGAAAAGCGCGGCATCGTACACCGCGCGGAGCTCGATCGCACCCTCGAGGTCCACGGCATACAGCGTAAGATCGAACTTCGCCTCCACGCTCCACCGCGCCGTCTCCTCCACGACTCGAAGACCGGGTAGTTCGAGCGCAGCGGTTTCCGCAGGCACCATATTGAACACCACCTGAAAGATGGGGTGATGGTTCACGTGGCGCGCAGGAGAGAGCGCAGCGACAAGCTTCTCGAATGGCACGTCCTGGTTTGCAAGCACATCCTGCACCACACGCCGCACGTTCCGGAGCAGCTCCGCGAAGGGAGGATTGCCGGAGACGTCGATGCGCAGTGCGCTCATGTTCAGGAAGAGCCCGATGAGCGGCTCGAGCTCGACATGGCTGCGTCCGGCGATGGGCGTGCCGATGACGAGGTCCTCCTCCCCGGACCACCGCGAAAGCTCGAGTCCGAAGACCGTGAGGAGCACGGTGAAGAGCGTGGTATCGTTTCGCCTCGCGAGCGACTTGGCGGAACGGGAGAGTACGGGACTGAGCGAGCGCGAGACGGATCCACCCGCGGAAGACTTGTGTGCGGGGCGCGGGAAGTCCTGGGGCAATGAAAGCATCGGCGACGCCCCTTCGAGTGCATGCACCAAGGACGTGACTTTGCCCTGCATGGCCTCGCTCGAGAGGTGCGCTCGTTGCCATGCCGCGAAATCAGTGTACTGGTTCGAAAGCTCGGGCAGCGGCGAAGGTTTGCCTTCCCTGAACGCGGTATAGAGCGCCCTGAGCTCGCCGAGGAGCACGCCTGTCGACAAGCCATCCGAAGCGATATGATGTATGTCGATCGATAAGACGTGCTCCCCCTCCGAGACTCGATGGAGATGCGCCCGCAAAGGCGGCTCCTCGTCGAGCCGGAAAGGCCGCGCCGCCCCGTGCGCGGCGACATCGACAACCGGAAGAACGAGCGCCGTCGGGAGGATGACCTGTCGCGGCTCGCCGTCCATGATGACGAACTTCGTGCGCAGAACCTCATGTCGGCGGACGATCTCGCGCAAACTCTTTTGGAGCGCTCCGGCGTCGAGATCACCGAGGAGCCGGAGGCGCAACGGCATGTTGTATGCCGCGCTGTCCTCAGCGAGCCTGCTCAGAAACCAGATTCGCTCCTGGGCTTGCGACAGTGGTAACGGGCCATCGCGGTGCGCCTTCGGAATGATCCGCTCGATCCCTGGCTTGCTTGCACGTAGCTCGTCGATACGCGCTGCCTGTGCGGCGACGGTCGTGTTCTGGAGAAGGACGTGCAAGGGCGGATCGATGCCGAGCGTCCTTCTTATCCGCGCCGCCACCTTCACGACGAGCAGGGAATGTCCCCCGAGACCAAAGAAATCGTCGGATGCGTCTACGCGAGGAACCCCTAGCACGTCACGCCAGACCTGGGCCACGACCTCCTCCGTGGACGAACGGGGAGCTGCGTCATCGTCGCGCATGTCGACACGAGGCGCATGATCGTCGAGAGACGACCCGACAGCGACAGATTCGCGCGCTCTCGGCAAAGACAGCTCCGAAATCCGCTTGTTCGGGGCTCCGATCGCATCGATGAGCATGGCGTGGAGGTCGTCCCACAACTCGATGACCGGGGCACGGTCGACGCGGGACGTGTCGAAGGCGAGGGTCACGCCGGTACGCTCAGCGTCGTGATGGATTGCGACGGAGAGCGCATTCTTCGCATTCATGACGGTCGCGGGCACGTCGAGAGAGTACGGCGACCATCCACTCGGCATGCTCTCTGCGCCCGTGACTTCGAACAAGGTCACGTCGAAAAGCGGTGATTGACCCTTGCGGCGCGCCATTCCCTGGTCGCCCACGACGACATCAAAAGGAAGCGCCTGGTGGCGGTAGGCCTCGATCGCCGTCTCCCGCGCCCGGGAGATCCAGGCGCGGAAACTGGGGTCGCCGTCGAGAACCACCCGGAGCGCGATCGTGTTCGTGAAAAATCCCAGGATCCCCTCGGTGTCCAGGGCCTCACGGTTCGCGACGACGGTCCCGATGACGAAATCAGTTTGTCCTGAAAGTCGAGCGAGAAACGCCGAGACCACGGCATACCACACCATGAACGGCGTGCAGCCGATCGCACGAGCAAGCGCTCCGAGGGGGCGGGTCGTCTCGGCCCCGAGGCGGAACGACACATGTGCCACGGGGCCGGGCCCGCCTTGACGCGGGGCACGCAGGATGGGTAAAACGAGCCTCGGCGCCCCGGTGAGCAGCGTCTTCCAGTATTCGCGCGATGACTCGAACTGGCCTCCTTCGAGCGCGTCCCGTTCTGCGCGCGCATAATCGGAGAACTGGAAGCGCGACGAGGCGATCGCGGCGGCCTCCCCCCGGCGGTACACGTCGTAGAGCGCGGCCCACTCGCGCACCAGGATACCGGTAGACCACTCATCGGTGATGATATGATGTTGATGGAGCAACACGAAGTGCTCCTCCGCGGAGACGCGAGCCACGAGCACCCGCGTGAGCGGGCCACGCTCGAGATCGAACGGCGTCGCGACCTCCTTCACGAAGAGATCGCGGAGCGTCGCTTCGCGCGCGGCCTCGAGGAGCACGGAGAGATCCTCGACCTGGAAGCCAATGGCTGCCCGATCCCGTATCACGCGGGTGGGCGCGCCAGAGTCCTCCGGATAAACCGTACGCAGGATCTCGTGTCTCTCGCCCAACGCGAAGAGGCTCTGGCGGAGCGCCTCTGGCTCCAGTACACCTACGATCCGGAACGAACGTGGTACCTGGTACGCTCGAGCATCCGGATGAAGGCGCTCGAGAAACCAGATGCGGCGCTCCGTGCTGGAAAGGTCGAAATACGGCGGAGCGCCGCTTTCTCGCGGCCGGAGCGACACACCAGCGGCGAGCTTTGGCCGTGCCTCCGTCTCATCGATGAGCGCCGCAATGGCCTCGATCGTCGGTCGCTGGAAGAATGTGGCCATGGAAGGCGCATACCCGAGGGCCGACTTCATCGCCGAGAGCAGACGAACGACGAGCAGGGAATGGCCGCCGAGAGCGAAGAAGTCGTCGGTCGGCCCGACGCTCTTCACGCCGAGGATTTCTTGCCACAATCCCATGAGAACGCCCTCGGTACGCGAACGCGGCGCTCTTCGAGCAGAGCCCGGGTCGTACACGGCGGGCGCCGGGAGCGCTCTGCGATCGATTTTCCCGTTGGGTGTGCTCGGTAAAGCGTCGAGCATCACGAATGCAGATGGAACCATGTGCTCGGGCAACATCGCCCGCAGGTGATCGCGCAGCTCGCTCGGTGCGACCCCACCCTTCGATGGGGTGACGTAGGCGACGAGCCGCCTGTTCCCCGGCGCCTCGTCGCGAGCGAGGACGGCGCATGCCCGAACGGCGGGATGCGTGGAGAGGACCGACTCGATTTCGCCGAGCTCGATACGAAATCCTCGGATCTTGACCTGGTCGTCGATGCGCCCGATGAACTCGAGGTTGCCATCGGCGCGCCATCGGACGAGATCGCCGGTGCGATACATTCGCGCTCCAGGCTCGGACGAAAACGGGTCGTGGACGAAGCGCTCCCCCGTCAGCTCGGGTCGATTCAAGTATCCTCGCGCGACGCCGGCCCCGCCGACGTAAAGCTCGCCTGGCGCGCCGACCGGCAAAGGCTCGCGCCGGGCGTCGAGCACATAGACGCGCACGTTGGCGAGCGGACGACCCAGCACCGGGACCGAGGATGCGTGGATCCTCGTCGCGGTGACATCGACCGTACACTCGGTTGGACCATAGACGTTGAATGCCTCCAGAGGCTCCGCGCGCGAGAGGCGCGACCAGGTCGTGCCATCGATGGCTTCCCCTCCAACGAGAATGCAGTTCGGCGCTCCCTCGCCGCTCCTGCACAGACCCGCGTCGAGGAGCAGCGCGACCTGCATCGGGGTGCAATCCAGCACGTCAATCGCTCGCGTCCTCAGGAACTCGACGAAACGCTCGGCGTCGAGCCGAGTCTCCTGCGGCACGACGACGATGGTGTCACCGAACAAGAGCCGGAGCCATTGCTTGACCGACGCGTCGAAGGAGAGCGACGCGCTCAGCGCGACGCGCAGCGGCGACCGGCGTCCGGCATGAACCGCGCGATCCAGGGCAAAGGCGAGGTTCAAGGCGGACGGGTGCTCGACGACGACCCCTTTGGGCCTGCCCGTGGAGCCCGATGTGTAGATCGCATAGATTGCATGGCGTGGGCGAACCCCCGTCGCCGGAGGTACATCGGACAACGTCGACCACGGGCAAGGTGCCTCATCGAGGCACACGACACGCGCCCTGAATTCAGCCGTCCGTGCCTCGAGATGGGTTTGCGTCAGGAGCACGGGCGCTCGGGTATCCTCCAGGACGAACCTCACGCGCTCCGCTGGCCACGAGGGCTCGATGGGCACGTACGCGCCGCCGGCTTTGAGGGTTCCGAGCAGGCCCACCATCATCGCGAGCGATCGATCCACGCACAGCCCTACGAACACCTCCGGCCCTACACCGAGGGAGCGCAGGTGATGCGCCAACCGATTCGCTCGGGCGTCGAGCTCTCCATAACTCATCCGCTGCCCTTCGTACTCCAACGCGATCGCATCGGGAGCCCTCCTTGCCTGCTCCTCGAAATGCTCGTGAATGCATCGGTCGAACGGATACGTCACCCGCGTATCGTTCCATTCTACGAGGAGGCGTCGCCGCTCGGAAGTCGCCAGCAGCCGTAGCCGCCCAATGCGTTCTTCCGGGTGGGCCACGATCTCGGCGAGCAATGTATCGAAATGATCGACCCAGCGTCGGATGGTCGATTCATCGAACAGGTCCGTGTTGTAAAGCCAATGCCCAGCGAGCCCGCCCACACGCTCGGTCACGTGCAGCGTCATGTCGGTCCGGGTCGTGCGTATGCCGAGCTCGAGCGGGGAGACACGAAGACCTGGCAGCGACGGCTCGACATCCGGCACGTTTTGCAGAGCAAACATCACCTGTACGAGCGGGCTGCGACTCGCGTGCCGCGCCGGCGAGAGTTCCTCGATCAGGCGCTCGAACGGCAGGTCCTGATGGTCGAACGCCTCCTCCGTCGTCCTCCGCACCTGCGCCAGGAGCTCGATGAACGTGGGATCCCCCGCGAGGTTCGTCCGAAGCACCAGGGTATTCACAAAGAACCCGATAAGGGGCTCGATTTCCTGACGATTTCGGCCGGCGATGGGCGCGCCAACCACCACGTCCTCCGCACCGGAGAGACGCGAGAGGAGAACATCGAAGGCCGCGAGCATGACCATGAAGAGGGTCGCCCCGGTCCTCCGGCCCAGCTTCGAGAGTTCCGAGGTGACCTTCGCGTCGATGCAGAACGACACCAGGGCGCCACGATGCGTTTGCACAGGTGGACGGGGGCGATCCGCGGGGAGCTGTAGAAATTCGGGCGCCCCCTTGAGCTTTTCCATCCAGTACACGAGCAGCGGAGAATGCTCCTCCCCTTCGAGCCGCCGGCGTTGCCAGACGGCGTAGTCCGCATACTGGATCGGCAGCGGAAGTAGCACCGGCTCTTCGCCGCGCGCGAAAGCCGTATAAAGCGCGGTGAGCTCTCGCCAGAGGACTCCTATCGACCACCCATCAGCAGTGATGTGGTGCATGTGAAGGAGAAGGACGTGCTCGTCGGCAGCCAGTCGCAGCAGACGAACGCGCAGCATGGAGTCGTTCGCGAGGTCGAACGGTTTTCCCGACTCGATCTCCGCCATCCGCTCGACCTCGATGTCGCGCGCCTCGGCGGGCATGTATCCGATGTCCACGACCTGCAATGTGAACCCGACATCAGGGTGGATGAGCTGACGTAGCTCGGTGCCCTCCAGCGTGAACGTCGTGCGGAGGACCTCGTGGCGACGTACGATGTCGCGCAGCGCGCGCTCGAGGGCTCGGACATCGAGATTGCCGATCACCCGCAGTGCCCCGAAGACGTTGTACGCCACTCCGGCGCCCCATCGATCCAGAAACCAGAGCCGCTCTTGCGCGAACGACGCGGGTATCGGCCCCTGCCGGGACGCCGGCGTGATGGCGTATCCCGACCATTTCGTCTCCTTCCGCGCGGCAGCGTCCAGGCGTTCGGCGAGCGCAGCGATCGTGGGTTTGGCGAAGAATTCCTGGAGCGGAACCTCTCGCGTGAACGAGCTCCGTAGGCGCGACACGACCTGCGTCGCCAGCAAGGAATGTCCGCCTAGCTCGAAGAAGTTGTCATGGATCCCGATGGGATTCATGCGAAGGACATCGGACCATATATGAGCGACGGCACTCTCCGTCTCGGTGCGGGGCGCCACGAAGGTTTGGCGCGAAGCAGACTGCTGTGGCAGGGGCGCGGGGAGCGCCTTCCGATCAACTTTGCCATTCGGCAAGAGGGGCAGCTCGTCCAGCGTCACCCAGGCTGCAGGGAGCATGAACTCCGGCAGCTTCGCCGACAGCTCGGCGCGAAGGAGCGGAGCGAGGCGGCGGTGCTGCTTTCCAAGGAGGGGGTTGTTTGCGTATGCCCTCCAGGGCAGTGGCCGCGGCCATGATGCCCCCGTCGTCACGTCTCCGTGCGCTGCTTCACTCCCGCGCCTGAAGAAGGTGACATCCATCGTCCCGATGTCGCCACTGGAAGACCAGGAGACGTCGACATCATAAGGCAACTCGTCGCTCAGCGCGAAGAGATCCTCCGGATCCACACCTTTCGGTGCCTCTGCAATGGCTCTGCGGAGGTCGGAAATGCGAGCGTCATGCGACTGTGCGAGCCACACGAGCGTCCGAGACTCCGCGACGAGCCGCGCATTCGGCACGTTCGTGATGCGGACACGATCGGGCCGAGCCGAGGCGAGCCACTCCTTCAGGGACGCCAGGGTCCACGACGAGCGCGTGAACTCGTCGTAGCGCCCGGGCCTCGTTCGCGCGACACACGCCGCGCCAGCGTCCGAAAGGCGCAAGACGACCTGATAACGGAACCGCGTGAGCTCGTTGTGGATGCGGCCCCGTTTCATACGTAGCCCGACACGGTCGATCTGCGACCACATCGATCGGAGCGCAGAGAAGAACTGCGGATCGAAGAGCAGTTCCTCCTCGTCGAGGATTCTTTGCTCCACGAGCGCCGCGAGCTCGGACCGCCGCATCTCCTCTGGAGCCCGATGCAGCTGCACCGAGGCGTGATACGCCTCGAGGAGCTTGAAGCTCCGCACATCACCGATGTACACGGCCCCGCCCGGCGACACCGCCCGCATCGCGCCTTCGACGACGCGGAGCATATAATCGACGCTCGGAAAGTACTGAACGACCGAATTCAAGATCACGACGTCGAAGAAACCCTCGGGGATACCGGAGAAGTCGTCCGCCATTCGCTGAAGCAGCTCGACGTGCTCGAGGCCATCGAGATGGCGCCTCATTCGCTCGACATGCGCGAGTGCCTTGGTGGCTTGGTCCGTGCCCCAGTACGTCTCGCAATCCGGCGCGATGCGGGCCAGGAGCAAGCCCGACCCACAGCCGATCTCGAGCACACGCCGCGGGCAGAGTGAGCGAATCTCCCGCACGGTGACTTCAATCCACTCGGCCATTTCAGCGGCAGGAATGGGCCGCCCCGTATAACTCGAGTTCCAGCCGATGGTATTGAAGGCCGCATCACCGTTATCAGACACTTCGGCGTAGGTCTCTTCATAGAGCCGCCGCCATTGATCGACGCGCTCGTCTTGCATCGCGTCTTCGCCCGGTTCTGGTACGACGTACGCCACGAGCCGCGCCTCGCCCTTCGTATCCTCGCGGAGCAGGACCGCCGCCTCTCGAACGGCAGGATGCTCGGAGATGGCGGCCTCGATCTCCCCCGGCTCGACGCGATATCCCCGGACTTTGATCTGCTCATCGGTGCGCCCCAAAAACTCGAAATCACCGTCTGGGCGCAGCCGGGCGAGATCCCCCGTCCGGTAGAGCATGCCGTCGCCAAAGGGGCTCTCGACGAAGCGCGAAGCCGTGAGCTCGGGCCTGTTCAGGTAACCACGCGCCACACCCGCCCCGCCGATGTAGAGCTCTCCCGGGACGTTGATGGGCGCGAGAGCCCCCCGCGGCTCGAGCACATATGCCCGCGTGTTGTCGATTGGGCGCCCTATCGGCGGGGCCTCGTGTGAATCTACGCAGCGCGTTGCCAGGGACCAGATCGTCGCTTCGGTCGGGCCGTACAGATTGAAAAGACGGCGACCGTGGCCCCAGAGCCGCACGAGCTCTGCTGGACACACTTCACCTGCGACGTTGATCGTGTGCAGGTGCGGGAGCGGCGCGGAGGAGAGAAGCGAAAGCACCGAGGGCGTGAGTGTGGCGACGGTGACGCGGTGGCGCGCAAGGAATGCTTCCAGCGGTCCGCCGGGCAGCAGGGCCTCGCGCACGCCCATGCAGAGCGTGGCGCCGACCGAGAGCGCCATCCAGATCTCGAACGTGGCGGCGTCGAAGGATATCGAGGCGAACTGGAGCACGCGGTCACTCGGCCCGAGCTCGAAGATGCGCCTCCCGGACTCGACGACGTCGAAAAGGCCCTGGTGCTCGACGAGCACGCCCTTGGGTTTTCCCGTGGTGCCCGAGGTATAGATGACGTACGCGATGTTCGTTGGACTGGCGTCGCGCGGAGCAACCTCGGGGGACGACGATGCAATGGCTGCAGCATCAGCCTCTGCGTCCAGGCACAACACCGCGACGCCATGCCCGAGTCGATTTGCAGTCCCGACCGTGGTGACCACCAACAGGGGCCGCGCGTCCTCGAGCATGAGCGCGAGGCGCGCCTCGGGGTAGTCTGGATCGAGCGGCAGATATGCACTACCGGCCTTGAGGATGGCGAGGAGCGCGACGATGAGCTCGATGCCACGCGGCAGGCAGATGCCGATGATCGTCTCCGGGCCGACACCTCGTGACTGGAGGTACTTTGCGAGTCGGTTCGCGCGAACGTCGAGCTCGCGATACGAGAGCGTCATCGTTCGGGCCCCATCGTCGAACATCAACGCCGCGGCATCGGGCGTCTGCTCGACCTGCGCCTCGAAGACGCGCTGGATGCCACCCTCACGCGTGCACATCGCTGTGGGCCCGCTGCTTTTCGCCAGGATGAATGCCCGCTCGGCGGGGTCGAGCATGGGCAGAGAGCTGATCCTCACTTTCGGCTGAGCCACGACGCCGGCAAGCAGCGTCTGGTAACGGGCGATCATTCGCTCGATGGTGCTGGATTCGAAGAGCGTGATGTCGTAGACCCAATGGCCGGTGAGCGCGCCATCCCGCTCCGTGAGATGTACCTCGAGATCGAGCCGCGCGTACTGTGCCTCATCGGGGATTCGATCGACCACGAGCCCCGGCAGCGAGATTTCTCCCTCTGGCGTATTGTGAAGCGCCAGCGCGACCTGGACCAGGGGATTGAAGCCCGGATCGCGCTCGGGTGCGAGCTCCTCGACGAGGCGCTCGAATGGGAGTTCCTGATGCGCATATGCATTTCGAGCTGTTCTCCGCACACGCGAGAGCAGCTCGAGGAAGGCCGGGTCGTCCGAGAGATCGGCACGGAGCACGAGAGTGTTGACGAAAAACCCGATGAGCGGCTCGAGCTCCGCCCGGCCGCGACTGGCAATCGGTGCGCCCACCAAGACATCATCTTCGCGGCAACAGCGGCCGAGGAGCACCTGGAATGCCGCGAGCAACGTCATGAACAGGGTTGCGCCTGTAGAGAGCCCCAGAGTCGCGAGTTCTCGCGTGAGCGTTGCGGGGATTCGAAACGGGATCGATGCGCCGCGGAACGCCGCTGCACGGGGGCGTGGGTGGTCCGTGGGGAGCCCGAGCAAGGCCGGCGCGCGCGCCAACGCCTTCCTCCAATACGAAAGGAGCTCGGTGAGAGCGTCACCCGCGAGGCTCCGCCGCTGCCATGCCGCGTAGTCGGCATACTGTATCGGGACGTCGGGCAGTGGCGATGGTCGCCCGTCGGCGAACGCGCCATAGAGGGCCTCGAGTTCGTGCACGAGCACGCCCATCGACCAGCCGTCCGCGGCAATGTGATGAAGCGTCAGGCAGAGGACGTGATCGCGGCTCTCCTCATCGTCTGTCCCACACGCGAAGACTCTCGCGCGCAGCATCCGATCCTGTGTCAAATCGAAGGGGCGCCGCGCCTCCTCGCGGGCGAGACGTCGCAGCTCCGCTTCCTGCTCCTCCGGAGCAAAATGACGGAGGTCGACGATGGGAAGCGCCATCGGCTCGTGTGCATGGACGACCTGACAGGGCTCCCCGTCGCGCTCCGAGAACGTGGTTCGCAGGCTCTCGTGGCGACGCATAATTTCATCAATGCTTCGTCGGAGCGCGTCGAAGTCGAGCGAGCCACGGAGGCGCAGCACAATGGGCATGTTGTACGCCCCCGCGCTGCCCATACGATCCAGAAACCAAAGACGCTGCTGCGCAAAGGAGAGAGGGAGCACCCCGCCGCGCGGCACAGGCTCGATGGGCGACTCCTCGTCTTCCACCACGACCTGCCGGAGAAATGCGATGATGTCGTCCCTGCGGCGCGAAATCTCCTCGCGCAGCGCATCCGTGAGGACGCCGCGCGGCGCCTTGAAACGAAGGCGGTCCCCCTCGACCCAGAGCTTCACGCCGCGCGCGCGAGCGTCCTCGAGCAACTGTTCGATGGTCATCACAGCTCGCCCTCTTCTTCCTCCATGCCTCCTTCGTCCGACGTGCGCGCCGCCCTCGCGCTGCTCGCTACGAATTCACGCGACAGTGTCGCGTTATCAATGAACAAAGCGAGTGCAGCAACGGTGGGCAGCTCGAAGATGCGCTGGAGTGGTAATCGGACGGAGAAGGCACGGTTGAGTCGGGCAATCACCTGTGTCGCCATGATAGAATGGCCGCCAAGCTCGAAGAAATCGTCGTGTACACCGACGCTCCCCCGACCGAGGATGTCCTGCCAGATGGCAGAGATCGTCGCCTCGGTCCTCGTGCGTGCCGCCACCGAGGAATCCTCGGATCTCGTCGGTTGGGGCATCGGCAAGGCGGCTCGATCGACCTTCCCGCTCGTCGTGATACGGGGGATCTCTGGAAGGACAACGATTCGTAGTGGGATCATGTGCTCCGGCAGTGTCGCCCGCAACGCGTCGAGGACCTCCTCCTCGATCCTCCCGCCGCGCCCCTCGGCGGAGACGACGTAGCCGACGAGCGCTCGCTGGTTGCCGATCTCCTGCACGACCACCGCTGCGTCCCGCACCGCAGAGAGCTTTCGGATGTTCGCCTCGACCTCCTCGGGCTCGACGCGATACCCACGAACCTTGACCTGGTTGTCGATCCGCCCCAGGAAATCAAGCGTTCCATCGGGCAACCACCGGACCATATCCCCGGTCCTGTAGAGCCGGCGAGGGCGCGCTTCGCCGTTCGGCCCCGGCGGCGGCGGTGGTAGGGTATCGATCACGATGAACTTCTCCTGCGTGAGCGCGGGCTGCCCCAGATAGCCTCGCGCAGGGCCGATCCCGCCGATGTAGAGCTCACCCGGGACGCCCACAGCGACCGGCTTCTGATGACGATCGAGCACGTAGGCGGCGCGATGCGCGAGCGGCTTGCCGACGGGGATGCGGGGGCCTTTCGCATCGAAGTCACGCGGCACCTCGTATACGGCGGCGGCGACCGTGGCCTCGGTCGGACCATAACAATTGAAGAGACGGACGTGCTCGGCGAGTTGCGTTCGGCGCCATGGCTCGAGCACATCGGCGGGCATGACGTCCCCTCCGATAATCAGGTTGCGCAAGCGATGGCCCGAGAGCAGCGCAGGGTTCTCGAGCCACTCCATCGTAAGTCCACGCCAATGCGCGCCCGACGTATCGAGAACGGATACGCAGAGCTCGATCAGCTTTCGTGTGAACGCACGCGGTTCGAGGTCCCAGCTCGGGAGGACGGCCGTAGCACCGGCAAGAAGCGCAGGGAAGAGCTGCTCGACCGAGGCATCGAAGTGGTACGACGCAAGGACGAGTACGCGGTCGACCGGAGACAGGGAGTAAAACCGTGTATAATGCACGCAATGCGTGACGAGCGACCGATGCTCGACTTGCACGCCCTTGGGCTGCCCGCCCGACCCGGACGTGTATATGACGTACGCGAGGTCGCCGAGCGCGACGCGGCTCTCGGGTGCCTTCATGGGACGCGCCAAAGAAGCCGCCCCCCCGTCGCGCGGCAGGACGACGATACGCGCATCGCAAGGTGGCAATGTCGATGCGAATGCCGGCTGGGTGAGGAGGAATGGCGCGCCGGTGTCCTCTAGAATGAACGCCACACGATCCCGAGGGCTCTTGGGATCGATCGGTACGTAGGCGCCGCCGGCCTTCAGCACGGCGAGCATTCCCACCACCATCTCGGTCGAGGCCTCGACGAGCATCGCGACGAGCGTCTCGCGGGACACGCCGAGCTCGCGGAGATCGTGCGCGAGACGATTCGAGCGCTCGTCGAGATCGCGGTACGTCAGGCAGCGAGAACCTGCCCCCATCTCGTCGAACACGATCGCCACAGCGTCCGGCGTTCGTGCACATTGCTCCTCGATGAGGTGATGAATGCATTTATC
Source organism: Polyangium spumosum (assembly GCF_009649845.1). Lineage (NCBI taxonomy): Bacteria > Pseudomonadati > Myxococcota > Polyangiales > Polyangiaceae > Polyangium > Polyangium spumosum. The sequence goes on along the minus strand of NZ_WJIE01000021.1, from coordinate 18,589 downwards.
GGGGGGCGCCTCGCTGGCCGTGTCATTCCATTCGATCAGGATCTGTCGTCTCTCCTCGGGCGTGAACATCTCGAGGTCGCGCACGCTACGCCATGGGTCAGCGACGATGGAAGCAAGCAACGTCCTGAAATGGCAGGTCATCCGTGCGGCCGTCGCCGCGTCGAGGCGCTCCTCATCGTAAACCCATACACACGTCAGGCCACCTTCGCCCTCGACGATGTCGACCTCGAGATCCATCCGCGCACGCGTCTGCTCGAGCGGGAACGGCGCAACCGAGATCCCCGACAGCTCGAGCGAGGCAGTCGGAGCGTTCTGTACGGTAAACAGGACCTGGACGAGCGGATTGCGGCCCGGGACGCGCTCGACGGCGAGCGCGTCCACGATCCGCTCGAAGGGCAACTCTTTGCGGTCGAACACCCAAAGTGCCTCCGCCCTCGTGCGACCGAGGAATTCCATGAACGTCGGGTTCCCCGTGAGATCGGCGCGCAGTACAACGGTGTTGACGAAGTAGCCGATCAGCGGCGCGAGGGACGCTGGTTCACGATCGGCGACGGGGGTTCCCACGAGCAGATCGTCCACTCCCGTATGACGCGACAGAAGCACCTGGAAGGCGGCGAGCGTGACCATGAAGAGGGTAGCGCCGCTCTGCCGGCCAATGCGCCGTAGCCCCTCCGCGATTTCCTGGTCGAGCCGGAACGTCACGCTCCCCGCGCGCCTTTCGCCATGCCGTGACGGCGCAACGGTGTCCGTCATGCTCGGCAGGTCGAGCAGCGTCGGCGCACCGCGGAGCCTCTCGCAGGCAAGACCGAGCTCACGCTCGAAGACCTCCCCCCGGAGCAACTCCCGTTGCCTGACCGCGTAATCGGCGTACTGGACCGATAGCTCCGGCAAAGACGAAGGCTTCCCGCGCGAGAATGCAGAATAGAGCTCCGAAAGTTCGCGAGAGAGAACGCCGATGGACCAGCCATCGGAGGCAATGTGATGCATCGTCAATAGCAGCACGAATCGATCTTCGCCAAGCCGAAGAAGCCGGCCGCGCAGCATGGGACCTCGCTCAAGATCGATACGCTCGTCTCCGTCGGTCGCGATCCACGACCGGAAGGCGTCGTCTCTCGACCGAGGAGCGAGACCCGAGAGGTCCACGATACGGAGGGAGAACGCTGGCGGGGATCGAATGATCTGCCAAACCTCACCCCTCTCCCCGAGGAAGCTCGTCCGCAGGACCTCGTGGCGCCGCACGATCTCCTGGAGTGATCGCTCGAGCGCGGGAACATCCAGCGGACCTTCGAGGGTCACGGCGAATTGACTGTGGTACGCGCGGCCCAGGCCGAGCTGGTCGAGCAACCATAACTGCTGCTGAGCAAAGGAGGCGGGCAACGCGCCGTCGCGCGGAGCCTTCTGAATGCTCGCCGGAGCGGCGACGCTCCCCTCGGCGAGGCTCAACGCATCGACGTGCTCCGCAAGAGCTTCGATGGTCGGCCGCTCGAAGAGGGCGCGCAAGGGGACGCGCACGCCGAACGCGTCGCGCATCCTGCTGATGATCTGCGTCGCCATCAGCGAATGCCCGCCGAGGTCGAAAAAATTGTCGCGGATGCCCACTGCCTCTGTGCCGAGCGCATCTTGCCATATGCGCGTGATCGTGCTCTCCGTTGCGCTCCTGGGCGAGCCGCCGCGGGCTCGTGGTGCGCTCCGTGCCTTCGTCGGCGGGGGCAGGGCCGCGCGATCGACCTTGCCATTGGCTGTCAAAGGAATAGCGTTCAGCACGATGAACGCCGAAGGTACCATGTAGTCGGGCAGGCACGCCGAGAGGTCTTGCCGTAGCGCGAGCGGGAGCGTGCGCCGCAGCTTACCGAGCATGGGGTCGTTGGCATAGGCAGAAAGCGGTTTCAGCGTCTCGACGCGACGACGAATGCCAGGGGCGGTCGCGCCCTCCCGCAGGAAGGTCGCTTCAATGGTCGCGCCGGTGGGATCCTCCGCGCAGCCAAGCTCGACGCGGTAGGCGTGCTCCTGACCGAGCGCCCACAGGTCCTCCGGATCGACACCGAGCGGTTCCCCCGAGCACGCGTCTCGAAGCGCGTCGACGGTCTCCTCGTGATCGCCGCCCAACCACTTCAGCGCGCGGAGCTCGCGCGATAGGCGAGCATTAGGGATATTGCGTAGTAGAAGGGCGGGCGCCTCCGAAGCTTGGAGCTGCCTTCCGAGATCGACGAGGGCGAGGCCCTCGCGCTGGAAATCACGCCATTCGGATGTGCTCTCGCTTCCGCCCGCGAGATCGTGATCCTCCCGCGTAGGCCCTACGCGGAAGATCACATGATATCGGAACTGATTGAGCTCGTTGTGAACGCGCCCGCGCAGGAGCCGTATGCGTACATCTTCGATGCCCGGCAAGATTCGAGGCAGCGAGAGGAAAAAGCCAGGGGCGAGCAGGAGCTCTTCCTCATCCTCCGCCTGCTGCGCGAGGCGCGCGGCGAGAGCGCTGCGCACCATATCGCTGGGAGCCGTATGGAGCGCGATCGACGCGTGAAGCGCCGGGAGAAGGGCGAGGTTCCGCAAATCTCCGAGGAAAACGTGGCCGCCTGGCCTCGTCGCGCGCAGGGCGCCTCGAAGGACCCGGAGCAAATAGTCTGTGCTCGGGAAATACTGCACGACCGAGTTCATTACAACGAGGTCGAACGATTGATCGGCGAGCCCATCAAAATCGTCGGCCATGCGTTGCAAGAGGCGGACGGAGCGGAGGTCGTCGTTCTCGTGCACCAGCCGATGCGCCCACGCAATCGCCTGAGGAGAGCAATCCGTACCCAGGTAGGTATCGCATCGAGCTGCGATTCGGGAGAGGACCAGTCCGGACCCGCATCCGATATCGAGCACACGCGTGGGTTGCAGGGCTCGCAACTCCGCGACCGTCCCTTCGAGCCATTCGTTCATCTCGGTCGCTGGGATGGACTCGCCCGTGTAGCTGGAGACCCACCCGGTAAAGTCAAACGCATCGGCGCTCGCCGTCGATGCTCCGTAAACATCTTCGTAAAGGCTTTGCCATTCCTTCACGTGCTGGATTTCTACGGACTCGCGATCGCGGGTCGGGACGACGTAGGCAACGAGCCGTTTCTCCCCCATTTCGTCCTCGAACGCTTGGACGGTAGCGTCCTTCACGCAGGAAGCCTCGCGAAGAGCCGCTTCGATTTCTCCAAGCTCGATCCGGATTCCGCGCGCCTTGACCTGGTGATCGATTCGCCCGAGGAGCTCCAGCTTGCCATCAGCGCGAAGCCGCCCGAGATCTCCCGTCCGGTAGACACGCCCCTTGACGAATGGGTCGTCGATGAACCTTTCACGCGTGAGCTCGGGGCGATTCAGATACCCTCGCCCCACCCCGGATCCGCCGATCCAGATCTCACCGGCGACGCCGAGAGGCGAGAGGTCCCCGTGGCGGTCGACGACGTAGATGCGAGCGTTGGGAACCGGACGTCCCAGCGGGAGCGGCTGCGCAGGGACATCGCAAACCACTGCCGCCGACAGCAAAGACGCCTCGGTCGCGCCGTACACATGGACGAAGCGACGCCCCCTCCGCCACCGCTCGACGAGAGCAGGCGGGCACGCCTCGCCCCCGACGTGTACCATGCGCAAGTCGGGCAGGTCCGCCGGTGGTAGCGTCGATAACGTCGAGGGAGTCACAGCCATCACCGTGATACGGTGACGCGATAGGAAATCGAGCAGCGTTTGTCCTGACGCGAGCTCGTCCACGCAGGCCGTGTGAAGCGACGCGCCGACGCGAAGGGCCATCCAAATTTCGTAAGCAGAAACGTCGAAGCTGGGGGAGGCGAACTGGAGGACGCGATCGTCGCTCGTCAAACCGAACGTTCGGACCTGCGCCTCGGTGGCATTGACGAGCCCTCGATGATCGAGGAGCGCTCCCTTCGGTGTACCCGTGGAGCCGGATGTATAGATGACGTACGCCAGGTTCTCGGGACCGACGCCGCTGTCCGGGTTCTCCTCGCCGCGCGATGCCATGGCAACGTCATCGCCGTCCATACGGACGAGGCGCGCGTGCGAGGGCGGGAGGCGCCCCACGGATCGCGCATCCGTGACCACGACAGGCGGCCTCGCGTCCGACAGCATGAAATCGAGGCGGGCGCTCGGGTAGCCCGGATCCAGCGGCAGATAAGCGCCGCCAGCCTTGAGGATGCCGAGCATACCGATGACCATGTTCGCCGAGCGCGGGAGGCAAAGCCCGACGACGGTCTCCGGACCGACGCCAACGCTCCGTAAATGGTGCGCCAGGCGGTTCGCCTGCGTGTTGAGCTCGTGGTATGTGAGGCGTTTCTCGGTTTGCCCGTCGTTGGAGACGAGCGCGACGTTCTCGGGGGTGCGCCGGCATTGCTCCTCGAAAAGCTGGTGGGCGCAGCGGGCCTCGCGAAAATCGACGTCTGTATCGTTCCATTGATCGACGATCCAGCGCCGCTCGGCGGCGGTGAGCAGGGGTAGCTCGGAGACCCTGGCGTCCGGACGCTCGGCGGCTGCGCGGAGGACCGTCCGGAAATGGCCGATCATGCGTTCGATCGTGCCACGGTCGAAAAGATCGGCGTCGTAGAGCCAGTATCCCGTCACCTCGTCGCCTCGCTCGAAGAGGTGAACCTCGATGTCTGCGCGAACGATGTGCACGTCGATGGCGAGCTCGCGAACATCGAGCCCCGGCAGGACGAGGTCAGCCATCGACGCAGGTTGCAGCGCAAAAATGACCTGGACCAAGGGGTTGTGGCTCAGGGCGCGTTCCGGTTTCAGCTCCTCCACGAGCCATTCAAATGGGAGTAACTGATTCGCATGAGCCTCCTGGCCGGCCTTCTTGGTTTGCGCCAGCAGTTCGAGGAACGTGGGGTCCCCCGTGAGGTCGACGCGGACGGGGAGCGTATTGGCGAAGAAACCAATGAGCGGCTCGAGCTCTTGTCGAAACCGGTTCGCGATGGGCACGCCCACGCAGAGATCATCCTGACCGCTATGGCGCCCAAGGATCACCTCGAACCCCGCGAGCAGCGTCATGAAGAGGGTTGTGTCCGTCCTCCGGCCAAGGTCGCGGAGACATCGGGTGATCTCCGCGTCGATGAGGCACTCTGCCCTGCCTCCCCGGAATCGCTGTATGGGGGGGCGCGGCCGGTCGGTGGGGAGTTCGAGAAGCGGCGGCGTGTGTTCGAGCCGCATCTTCCAGTATCGCGCTTCCGCGTCAAGGGCACCGCAGCTCATCCATCGACGTTGCCATGCAGCAAAATCCGCATATTGCACGGACAGCGCAGGGAGAGGCGGCGGTGTTTCTCTCCGGAGGAACGACGTGTAGAGCACGTGGACGTCATGAACGAGGACCCCATACGACCAACCGTCCGATGCGATGTGATGCATCGTGAGCAACAAGACGTGGTCGAGAGGTGTGTCCCCAGGGGCACCGAGGCGGAGCAGGCGCGCACGCAACAAGAGGTCGACGCCGAGATCGAAGGGTTGTGAGGCCTCCGTTTGAGCTCCCCTTTCTATCTCGCGCTCCTGCTCCTCGATGGGCAAGTGACGCAGATCCACGAGAGGAACCGAGACCGGAATGGGATCGCTCACGCGTTGGCACGGAAGCCCATTCTCGACGTGGAACGTGGTGCGCAGGCTCTCGTGGCGACGCACGAGCTCAGAAAGCGCCCAGGACAACGCCGCGACGTCGAGCTCCCCCATCATTCTCACTGCCGAGAAGTTGTTGTATGACGACGCGGTCCCGAGCTGATCCAGGAACCAGATGCGCTGCTGCGCGAATGAGAGCGGGATCGGGCGCGTTCGACCGTGCGGCTCGATCACGAGGAGGCCATCGCCCTTGTCCCTCCCCATGGCGAGGTCCCGCGCCGCGTAGCGAAGCGACTCGATATGGGTGGCAAGACGTCCGGCGGTCCTGTGCTCGAACACGACGTCGAGGTTCAGCGACGCGCCGACCTCGCGCTGGAGCCTGTTGAGCACCATGACCGCGCGGAGCGAATTTCCCCCGAGCATGAAGAAGTCGTCGTGGATGCCGACGCGCTCGACCCCCAGCGCGTCGACGAAGAGCTCGAGGATCCGCCCCTCGAGCTCTGTGCGAGCGAAATCGAATTGCGGTGCGGGACGTGCCCCATGATTTCGACGGCGTATCGCCGCTAGAATATCCTCGACCGAGGAAAGGTCGCGAGCGATCCGCTCGAACACGCGGGCGCTCGGGCCAGCACCTCTCTTCGCGACAGGTGAGGGCTCTTCGTCACGCTTGGCGGGCTCTTCCTTGCGTTCGTCCGGGTGGAACTCGAGCATGGCCATCGCGGAGGCCTGGCAGCGCACCGTCCACCCGCCGTCGCCGTCGTCGTGTACCTCGCCGACGAGGGCGCGCACGAACTCACATGCAGGGCGGTTTCTCGCATGGGGCCTCACGGGCACGTCGATCCAGGTGATTCCACGCTCGACCGCTATTGAGCCGAGATGACGCATCACGCGATGCTCGACACCACGTCCGAGCACGCGGCAGCTCAGGAGAAGTGTGTCGGCGACGAGCGTATCGCTCCGCGTCTCGAAGAGGAGCAAGCCGACGAACCCGTAGGCCCCGAAGCGATCGGAGACGGTAATGGACATGCATTCGATTGCACCGGAGCGGCAGAGGTCGGAGAGCTCGACCTCGCTGCGCCTGCGTAGCGTCGTATTGAACTGGTTCGTGCGCTGGGTGAGCTGCGCGGCTCGGGGCAAGCGTGCGAGGTCGAGCGGTGCGATCTCGACCTCGAGACCAAGCCCGGCGATGAACTCGGCGAAATTCAGGGTTGTTCGCTGATAGCTCGATCGCTGCGTATTCTGCTGATAGAGCTCCGTTCGGCTCCGGTCTTCCTCCGTGACCGCGAGCTGATCGAACGCCCATACGTGCGCGAGGAGCGATTGGATCCGGCTCGCGTCCCCGGGAAGCTCGAGTGTGAGGACCTCAGGACAGCGGTCCCTCATCTCCGCGCATTCGATGGGGCTGTCGTCGATGAAGATGAAGCTGTCCAGGCCGACGCCGAGCTCCCGCGCCAGGTCGCGCACATTCTCCGGCTTGGGGCACCAGTTGATGCGACTCGCCACGAAATGCCTACGTTCGAGGGGCATGCCGCGTCGCGCGTCGAGAACGGCCCAAACGTCGTCTTCCTCGTTTTTACTGCAAATGCAAAGGAGCTTGCCTTTGGCTTGCTCGGCGAGGACGAACTCCTGCAGGGCCCAACGGGGCGCGTCGACGATCACGCCCTGGGGCCCGTCTTCGGCCGCGACGCCACGCCACATAGTTTGATCACAATCCAGCACGATCACTTTATGAGGCGGTCGGAGGAGTGCGGAGACCTTACGAGCAATGAGGGTCCCCAGCGCACAATAGAAATGAATCGTGTAGGGTATGTACCCACGCGTCTCTCCGATCGGGTCGTACCATTCGGGGGTTTGGTACACCTTGGCGAGTGCGTCGCTGGTCACGACGTGCACGCCGTCGATCATGTTGGCGGCTCGGGCGAGCTTCTGCTCTGCATCCGAGAGCAATACGCGCCTCTCGGCGTCAGCGGCGGGATTGCCTGGACAGATGAAAACGAAGTATGGACGTCGACGCGGCGCAGCGCAGAGCGAGCGGACGAGGTCGTCCACGGCCCGAGCGAGCTGTTCTCCGGGGAGGCCCGGGGAACTTCCTTCGGTAAGCCAATCCTCAAGGCGGACGAGGACCACATTCGCACCAGAACCGCTGCGAGCGAACTCGCTCGCAGGATCGAGGAGCTGCTGGAAGACCTGATTGTAGGGCGCGAACAGGATCTCTGCGAAAATTTCGAGTTCGGCTATCCAGAACGCCAGCGTGTCGCTCAGGGGCTCGCTCGAGAACGTCGCGGCAATGACAACGGTGGTGCGTGCCTGCGTAAGCAGCTCGGAATCAAGCTTAACCGCAACTGTGTCTGCCATAAACTCATTCAAGCAAGCATGGGCTTCACGGGTTCGCTGGCGCGACGACGCGGGCATGAATCATGCTCACAATTTGTAGCGTAACTGTCGTCACAACGATGGGCTGGTGATAGGCGGGTCACATGCGCTGGGTGTCTTAACCAGTCTCCCAACGTGAAAGATATAGCATGGACACTTTTTTGTGACCTCGAAATTTTCAGCCGAGTATCAGTCATCGGACCGTTGCTCGAAGCGCCTGGCGCGTTGCTCGTGGGTGCTTCCTGCGGGCTCGCTGGTACACGCCGTCCCGCTTCCCGAGGATGCCCGCATCGCGCCCTGCGTGCCGGTCCTCCGGCGTCACGAACCGCAATGCGCTGTGCAGGTGCTCGAAATTGTACCAGCGCACGAAACCCTCCACCCACGCCCTGGCCTCGCCGAGGCTCTGGAATGGCCTCCGCGGATACTCCGGCCGATACTTCAGCGTCCGGAACATCGCCTCGGCGTAGGGGTTGTCGTCGCTCACGCGCGGCCGGCTGAACGACGGCACCACGCCGAGCCGCTGCAACGTCGCCAGCATCGTCGAGCCCTTCATCGGCCCGCCGTTATCGGCGTGCAGATGAATGTCAACGCTCGCCGAAAACCGCGCAAAAGTGGACCGGCCGCCGAGGTGGCACCTGGTCGCTCCTTTGGTCGGCGGATGCAGGCGTAAGTTTGTCCACGAGGGCATGACCGGGGCAGGATCCGCGCCACGGCAGCAAAAAAGAAGGGCCCGGAGACGCAACCTCCAGGCCCTCGGGTCGGTCGCGGGCACCGCGTCTCGACGGCGCATCCTTCGCACGAGTCCCCGCCGCCCGTCCAGTTTTGTGCTGGCCGACTTGGGCCATGGACTCAGCGCGGATCGTTCAGTGCGGAAATCCCCAATGTAACCGGGTAGTTGCCTTCTGCCCTCGATGCGATCGGGGGCAATCGTACTGCGAGCCGCGCGGCGCGCGAGAGGTGCACTTCCGCCGCTCGATGTCGTGTTACCGGACGACCCGCGGGTGCGCGGGCTGCGGGTAACGCCGCACTCGCTTGCGAATTACGACGCGCTGACGCGGCGCGAGGGCCCGGAGGCAAATGGTCATGAGTGACCTGAAAGGACGCCTCAAACACCTCGGCCTGCGCGCCGCGGCCGAGGGAATCGACGACCTCTGCGCTCGCGCGATCAAGGCGCGGTCGAGTCCGGTGGAGCTGCTCGAGCACGTCGTGGAAATGGAGGAGAAAGAGCGCGCCAAGAACAGCCTCGAACGGCGACTCTCCCGCAGCCATATCGGCCACTTCAAGCCCATGGCAGACTTCGACTGGGATTGGCCGACGAAGATCGACCGTGAGCTCGTGGAGTCTGCGCTGCGCCTGGAATTCCTCGCCCAGCCGAGGAACGTCGTGCTCGTCGCTTCCCACGGCCTGGGCAAGTCGATGATCGCGCGCAACATCGCGCACGAGGCCGTCATCGCCGGCAACTCGGTCATCTTCACGACCGCGGCCCAGCTCCTGCTCGACCTCGGCGCGCGGGAATCATCGCGGTCGCTCGCAAAGCGATTGAAGCATTACGCCAAGGCGAGCTTGCTGGTCCTCGACGGGCTAGGCTACCTGTCTTTCGATGCGCGAAACGCCGACCTGCTCTTCCAGCTCGTGAATCTACGCTACGAGAAGAAGAGCATCGTGCTGACGACAAACCTCGCCTTCAGCGACTGGCCCACGATCTTCCCGAACGCCACGTGCGCCACAGCCCTCATCGATCGCGTCGTCCACCACGCCCATCAGCATCGAGGGCGAAAGCTACAGGCTCCGGGAAGCCAAGGAGGTCGCTGGGCGCCGCAGCAGCGCGGCCGCCGCCAGGAAGAAGCGGTAGCTGCTTCGTCCCCGCTCGCAGGCCGGCCGGCACCCCGTCGGCGAACATCGGCCGGTCTATCCAAATTTCTGCGGATTTTGATGAGCGGCGACAACGAGGGCGAGCTTTGCGACGTGGTTGGAGGAGGCAGGGGTGTCGGAGCAGGTGCGCAAGCGGTTGATGGGGCATGCGGTGCGGGATGTGACGGAGAGGCACTATACGGCGCGGGAGGTGGAGCAGCTTGCGAGGGCAGTGGCTGCGATCCCAATCGAGCACGCGTCATTGCTTTGGGAGGAGACTCGGCGGCACCCGTGCGTCGCATCGGAAGCGGTGCCCGCCGTGGCCATCCGGTAGGATGCTCCACTCGCCGACGGCGCGGGGGTCCTCGCTGAACTTCTCGCGACGTCGCGCACTGAGCGCCGCGCACGCCTCCTTCATGCCCTGCGGTGCGATGGGATCACGGAGGAGAGCCTGCACAAGCGCGAGGTGCTCCGGAATGCCACGCCGAAGTCGAGGATGGTCTCGGAAATCTTTCGGTCAGGGATGACGGCGCCGTGGGTAGCCGTCTTGCGCTTCCTCTTGGTCATGTGTCTCCACGCCGTTTACCCCACCCGCAGCCCGAACACCAGGGCTTCGAGAACCTGAGCGTTTGTCCACGGGCGTGGCTTGACGCACACCCGTTTGCCCCCGGGATCGTACGAGCCAAATTTCCCTTGACAAGCTGTACCGGAAGGTAAAACCTTCGTGGCCAAGGGCGGTCCCGACGCCCGCGCCCGACTGCCTCCCCTCGCGAGGCACCCACGAGGGCCGAAGGGGAGTCGACTCCTCCGGGAGTATCGGTTCGTCCATCTTTCGATCCGTACGGCGCGAGCGGCGAGGGCCTCGCATGCCGGATGGAAGCGAGGGTGTGACCGTGACCGTGAAGAAGGATCTGAAGCGCGTCATCCGGGCCCGCATGGAGGAGAGCGGCGAAACCTACATGTCCGCCCGCAATCAGGTGCTGCGTGATCGAGAGGAAATCCTGGCGGCCGGGCTCACCGCATCGACGGCCCTGTTTTCCGTGCCGCGTTCCTCCGCAGCGTCCAAAGCTACAGAGCAAGAGGGGCTGTTCGATGCCGCCATTCTGAAGTTGAACCGGCAGTCGGCACGCGTGCGCCTGCTGGGGACCGGCGAACAGGTGACGTTGCGCTCCTCCGACATCATCGAGTACGTGCCTGGACAGATCGTGGCAATTGACATCGAGAGGCGCTGGTCGCATCGAGGATACGCCTACGTGAAGGGTGAGGTCGTTGAGGCTCGGATCGATATCCCCGCGCTCCAATTGCCGCCCCTCGGTCTGGAGGAGCACGGCGTCATGAATTGTCGCGAGGTGTACGAGCCGGAGCGCTCACCGGGGCTCGTGGGCGCGCTCTGGCGGAAGGCCACTGCCAAACCACGCCGGTATTTCGAGCTGGAACAGGTGCTTCCAGGCGTTGACTACGAATCTATGGACTTCGACGATCCCATCGTCGAGGCAAGCGAGGTCAATGAGGCGGGCGCTTTCCTCGAAGCGGAGGAGGTGCTCATGGATCTCCTGCTCCAGGACCTACGTTGCCTCGATGCCCACGCGCACCTCGGAGACTTTGCATTCGATCGATATCCGGAGCATGCACGACTCCATTACGAGGTAGGTGTGCGGATTGGAGAGCATGCGCTCGACGCCGGATTCACGGGTATGCTGCCATGGGCCTGCATCGACAATCGGCCCTTCATGCGGTGCCTGCACGGTTACGGTCTGACGCTCTGGCGACTCGGGCAGATGAAGGATGCGGAGCACGTCTTCGAGCGGATGATTTGGCTGAATCCGAACGACAACCAGGGGGCACGGTTCTGTTGGCTGGACGTCAAGGAAGGTCGACCGTGGAGGAGAGACGAGGAGGGGACGCGCTGAACGATCCTTGCGGGCCGCGCCCAATGGCGTAGGAAAGGGATCCGAGGCAGAGCCGCCATGCCGCTCCCCAAAGGGACCTCCCTCTTCTACCGCCCCTCCAAGAAACGCTGGGTTCTCAGCTACGCCGACCCCGTCCGGGGCCAGCCGCAGAAGGTCCTCCCCAAGGAGATCACACGCCAGCGCGACGCCGAGGCCTGGGCGGCCGAGTGGCTCCGCTCCGAGAACCTGCGCCCCGACCTCGCCCTCACGCAGCGCCGCGAGGAGGGTCTCACGGTCGCCGCCTGCGCCGAGAAATGGCTCAGCCTGCGCGCCGGTGATGAGCGCGTCTCCCCCGCAACCCTGAGCGGCAACCGGGGAGCCCTGCACAACTGGATCCTGCCGCGGTTTGGTACGAAGCCCATAGCCTCGCTGGAAGTCCCGGAACTGCGCGCATTCATCCGGGATATCCGTGGGAAGCGCGCAGCCTCGACGGTGCGAAACGTTTATTACACGTTCTGCACGCTCTTCGCCGATGCCATGGCCGAGGGCTGGGTGACCAGTCCGGCCAATATACTCCAGCATCCGGGCGTCCAGCGTGAGGTGCCTGAGTTGGAGGCGCGCGGGGCCCTTCGCATTCCGCTCGAATGGGCCGCGGCGCTCGTGAGTTCTCCGCAGGTTCCGCTCGATTGGCGCGCACGCTACGCGCTCGCATTCACGAGCGGCGCGCGCGATGGCGAGATCGCCGGATTGCGCTGGTCGGATGTCGACCTCGACGGCGTGACGCCGATGTTCCGGATCGAGCAGGCCGTTGCGCTCATCGGGAAGAAGGTCGGGGTCAGCTTCGCGCAGCCGAAAGATCCGAAAACCAAGCAGAGCAAGCGAACGATGCCGCTTCATCCCGCTGCCCGGGAGGCACTGCTTGAATGGCAGGCGCACTGGGCCGAACTCGTCGGTCGATCTCCAACGCCGAAAGACTTCGTCTTCCCAGGCCCTAACGGTGAGGCCACGCGGCCACGCAGCGCCGAGCAGATTCGCGAACACCTCGCCTCGCTCGGACTTCCCATCGAGCTCCGCGGCCAAGCGATCGACTTCAAGGCGACCCGCGCCAGCTTCGCATCGTGGCTGTCCGACGCTGATGTCCCCGAGCAGGTCCGCAAGCGCCTCATGGGCCACGCGCTCCGCGACGTGACCGAGAAGCACTACACGGCGCGCGACCTCGAGCAGCTCGCCCGAGCGGTCGCGAAGATCGAGCTCCGGTGGGAGACGGTGACCACCACGACCCCTACGATGCCCAGCCCGACAGCTTCAGAGGTGCCCCGCGCCCCCGTCTTCACATCGAAAGCCGGCACAAGGCCGGCACCGAAAAGGCCTCACTTCCGCAAACCGCTGGCGACGCAGAAACCGTTGTCCGATTGTGCTTCCACCGCTTCCTACGCACACAAAAGCGACATCCAGGCACAACCAGTTCTCGAGCGGGCGCGAATTCCTAAACCGAAGGTCGCAGGTCCGATTCCTGCCGGGGGTGCCAATGATTCCGAGGGGTTACGAGCCATCCCCCCTCGCTCCCTCCCCGCCGACAAAAGCTGTGGCCTCACTGTGGCCTCAACCGAGAACGGCGGTTGAGCCCAGCCGAGGACGTGTCCTCTCCGGGCCCTGCTCGACTGTCTGGAGGTGTTCTTGGGATGCGGGCGGCGGTGCGGTGACCTCGCCTACCATGGTCCGGTCGACCCTTGCCCCCGGCGTTGCACCGAGGGCCGCGTGGCCGGGCGTCAGTTCTTCTCCCCGTCGCCGTTCCCGCCACGACGGCGGACCGGCAACCGACGAGCGGCCTCCTCGAGGTCTTCCTTGAGGAAGTGCACGTAGCGCTGCGTGGTCGACAGGTTCGTGTGACCTGCCATCCGCTGCACGACATGCACGGGAATGCCTGCGCGGAGCCAAGCCGTGATCGCGAAGTGGCGCAGGCAGTACACCGACCACCCTTCGACCCCGGCCCGCTTGCTCGTTCGCGCGAACGCCTGCTTGAGCCCGGACTGGCCCCATGGCTCCCCGGTGTCGCTCAGCGCCACGTACGCCTCGCGCGCTGCGCTTTTGACAACCGGGGCGAGGACCCGCGCGAGCTCGCGCGAGATGGGGATCTCGCGCTGGCCAGTCTTCGGCGTGTGCATCTCGCCGTGTGACCGACCCTCACGCACGGTGAGGAACCCGCCGACGGCCTCGCCGTTCTCCCACCGGAGCTGCACGTCCTTGCATCGGAGCGCGCGGACTTCGTTGGGACGAAGCCCGGCGTCCGACATGAGCGTGAAGCCCAGGCGGTGCGTATCGCAGGCGACCCCGAGAATCTGCTCGACCTGATCGTCGCTCGGAATCTCCAGGACGCGCTGCCCGACCTGCTTCAAACGCGGCAGATTCGCCGGCCGGTCCTCGATGTATCCGCGGCTCTTCGCGAACCGCAGAACCGATCGAAGCACGACCTGCGTATTGTTCCGCGTCGAGCGGCTCAACTTGCGCTTCGAAAGCGCGAGGTCAAGATCCGCGGCTGCCTTCCCGTCGACTTTGTCGAGGGTCAACTTGCCGAGCTTCGGAAGCAACGAGGCCCGAAGGACCGATTCGTACCCCTTCCGGCTGGTGACTTTGAGCTCCGCGACCATGAAGGTCTCTCGGAACTCGCCGACCACCTCGGCGAAGGTCTTCTTCGGCTTCGGCGCGGCATTCGATCCGGACGAATCGCCCGAATCGACTGCCGGCGCAGTCCCCGGCTCGAACGGCTCGCCATGGTTGGCGATGTTGAGCAGGTACCGCTTCTCCTCCGCACGGGCCGCGGTCCACGTTTGGACCTCGGCATCCTTGCGGAAACGAGCCCGCGTGCCGTCCCGCTTCTTGTACTGGATGTCAATCAACAGACGGGTTTCCCCGTATCGCTCTACCTTGCGGACTGCCATGGTCAGATTCCTTTCCGACCATCCCAGCCACCTTTGCGAGGCTGGGACTGTAGCACGAGGACCGTCCTCACGGGACACCCCAAGCCTCGGAGAACCGGACCCGCCAGATCCGGCCGAACTTGCGCGCCCGCACGCCATCGACGCTGGCCTCGGTCACCCCGTCCGCGGCCCGCACGGCGCGCCGCTCCAGCGTCTTTCGCAGCGCGCCCACATTCATGCCGAGGTGCGCCGCTGCGCGGTCGATGGGCACCCAGCCCCCGACCGCTTGATGGGCTTCTCCCTGCTTTGCCGACATGCCGGGACCTCCCTTCCTTACCGCCCATGTCCACCTCCCCGACGCGCGCGAGGGCTCCGCGGCGCCACGTGAATCGACGACCAGGCGAGGGGGCTCGAGCTCACGGCGAGCGACCCCTCCCAAGCGTCGGTCCACCGGAATGTACGGCACGTCAGCGACGACTTTCAAGCCATTTCGCGAATAAAATCGTCGCGTTACGGCCGACGATCGAATCTCCGAACTTTGATAGGGGATCCTGAACGCCCCCCCTTGTTTCGCCGCGTGTCGATCCGAGGACCGCCGAGAAATCGATCCACATTTCGCATGCTCGTCGAGGCCCCTCTCGCGGAAGTGCCGCGTTCACTCGCGCTCGACGCCTGGCGATGTGCAAATCCTCGGCTGATTTCTCGGAAACCATCGGACTGGACCCCTGGAAATCCAGGCTCGTCGACGAGCACTTCTCGAAATCACCTTTTCTTTCTCGGAAAACGTATCTCGGGGACCGCGCTCGAAGGCCGCTCGAGCGTCCGCCATTGTACGAATTCGCACTCGCGGGGACGCCTCCAACGGCGTGCATCTCACGACGTCGGGCACGAGCTCGTCATCGTGATCGGACCCGAGGCCGGGCCCGAGGCGCAAGGCCCCGGCCCTTCCAAGGGAAACGTCTCGGCGCTGCCGGGGCCGGCCTCGGGGAACGCTCGGGAATTCTCGGCCTTTCGCGGCGCACACGGGGGCCACCAAGCGGGCTCCCATTCTGTTCGGCGTGTACCACCCGGAAGCGGAGATTCCGCTGCGAACGGCTCTTGTACAGCGAACACCTTAAACTTTCGTCGTTCGACGCCTGATGTCCGTCAGGCGGGGGTTCGTCTCCCCGCATGTCGTTCAGCCATGGCCAGCCTCCGCTGTTTCAATGGCCGAACGCTGAACAGCGGAGTTCACTGCCGGAAGCAGCGCGCGTGATGCGCGCACGTGGTGCCACAACGAACTCATCGAGGTCGTCCAACGCAGTTGCGTGCGCCATTTGCCTTGTTTCATGCCGCCACAGCACACCCGTACGTCCGCACGAACACCCTCTTGGGCGACAGGCAAACCGTGCCCCGCACGATTTCCCGCACGGATCGACATCGTCCGGGCGGTCGCCACGTTCGACGCTCCCGTAGGGAGGCAGCGTTGATCGCGGCATGACGCAATTTCGTGCTGTTTGCGCGCACGACGACCTTCGGAGGGGCGCGGATCTGCCGCCGATCGGCGCCCGAGACACCCCGCAGCAGCCGCACCTCATCATGCAAATTCCCCGGCAGTTTCTCGGGAGTACCGCCCTGCGCGCGACATTTAGTTTGTTCTCAAACTATGCGTTCGGCCGCATCACTCGACGACGGGTCGCCTGCCGAACATTTTTGGTGTTGCAATGCTCGATTGAATCGTCACATCATCGCCCCAGCACCATGAACGACGCAGAGCCCACTGCGCTCGACGGGCAGTCGTGTGCCGTCGAGCCCGATCCGCGCACCGAACCCAAAGCGCCTGCGGTCGAGCTGCGGAGCTGGCAGCAGATCATCGACCTGTACGGGGGCGGGTATCAGCTCACCGCGCTATGCGGCAAGACCTTTCGCCATGCCCCCAAGTCCGAGCGGCTCTACTTGTCGGGCCCGGGCCCGGCGCGAAAGCCCCGCGGGAAGAGGAGGTCCAAGCCATGACCCACGCCGAACCCAGCGCGCCCTCGGACGAGCCCGTCGAGCTCGGCGGCCATCCCCTGTTTCCTCGGCCGGAGTCAGAGACTGGCCCCGATCCGCGGAGATTTGATCTCATTCAGATCGTCCGCATCCTTCCGGACAAGACGCGGGAGGTCTGCCCGAGGTTGTGGAAGGGATCCGAACTGCGAAGTTGGGAGCAGGTCGTCGAGATGTACGGTGGCGAGTGCTCCTATTATGCCAACGCGCAGTGTGGGCAGACGTATCGGTATACGGCCAGGTCTGAGACGTATTACTTCGCTGGTCCCGCACGGAAGCCATTCGTCCAGGAGCCGCCGGCTCCGCGACCCACGCCGGCAGCGCCTCCCGCGACCCCGGTGCCGCCCTACTACTACCCCGCGCCTGCGCCCGCACCGACACCGGCTCCGGCTCCGATGATGGGGGCGGAGTTCCTCACGCTGCTCCGGGTCATCCTCGAAACGAGCGCGAATACGCAGGCCGCGCTCATGCGCTCGATCGTCGAAACGTCGAAGCAGCCGCAGTCCAACCCGGCGCTGGAAGTCGTGCGCGACATGATCGTGCCGCTCCTCGACCGGCAGCAGCCGCAATCCAACTCGACGCTGGAAGTCGTGCGCGAGATCGTGCCGCTGCTGCGCGGAAACGACGCGGGCAAGCCGAGCGGCGGGGCCGGGTACGAACGAGGGATGGAGCGCGGGATCGAGATCGCGAAGAACCTCGGTGGTGGCAATGGCGGCGGGGGAGACGAGTTCGGCGAGATCGCCAAGCTCCTCACCCTCGTAAAGACCGCGACCGCTGCGAATACGCCGCCGCCGCCGCCGCCGCCGCCTCCCCCCCCGAATTCGTGGCCGACGGCGCCCGTTTCTTGGGAGGGCTGGGAGATGATCCAGACTCCGATGGGGATGGTCTTGCGGCAGACCGCTGCGCCCGTGCAGGCCGCGCCCGTGCAGGCCGCGCCCGCGCCGGCCCCCTCGCATGCCGCGCCCGTGCAGGCCGCGCCCGCGCCGGCCGCGCCCGCGCCGGCCCCGCTCGTGCAGGCCGCGCCCGCGCCGGCCCCCGCGCCCGTCGAGCTCCCGCAGCTCGACCCCGTGACGCCTGTTCGCGTGCAGCCCGCGGTGCCTGTGCAGTGCACGGACAGCCCGCTGAACGTCGCGCCGCCGCCGAGGCCCCCGCCGCCGCCTCCGCCGCCGCCGGAGCCTCCTTTCGTGGCCGCGCCGCTTCCGCCGCCTGTTCCGCCGCCGCCGCCTCCTCCTCCGCCGCCGCCGCCCGCGAGCGCACGGCCCGAGTCGCGGACGCACAAACCGACCAATCTCGCGCCGCACCTCACGGCCGCGGGTCTCGTTCCCGCGCCTCCGGACCCCTCGATCCCCGCCAATCCTCTCGCCAGTGCCGCAATGCAGGGCATCCAACTTCTCGACAACAATCCCGACTTCTTTGCGAAACTTGAGGAATTCGCCACGACCGGATCGCCCGCAGTCTTCGGCGAGGCGCTGTCCATGGCCGTAAAGAGCGGTGTCAAATGATCCGGCCGCGTATCGTCCACTTCCCTTCGAACCTCGCGAAAGCGCGGTACATGGCCGAGGGCAGCAAGCGTGATCTCCTGCTTCCCGAGGTCCAGCGCTGGGCTGCGGTGTTCCGGCGATTGCCGATGCACGAGCGCGCCGCGGCGATCCTGAAGTTCTGCCAGTACGCGATCGACTACGTGCGCGACCCGAAGCGCGAAGTCCTCGAAGATTCAGCCGTGACGCTCTTCCGTGGCTTCGGCGACTGCGACGCGAAAACGCGTGTCTTCGTGGCCCTCTGCCGCGCATGCGGCATTCCGGCCCGCGAGAAGCCCGTCCGTCCTGAGCAGGACTTTCCGCATATCCTCGCGGAGGTCTTCGTGAATGGGCGATGGCAACCCGCGGACCCAACGATCCTGAACTCGACGATCGGGCGTATCCCGCCCGCCTGGCTCGCGAGAACGAA